>JAEOTI010000611.1 GCA_016839955.1 Candidatus Hodarchaeota archaeon
CAATAGCTCTTCCAAATCATTGGAGTCATCCATTTCAAGTTGATTTATTAGATTTTCAAGAGCATTCTTCTGGATTACATGCTTTAACGTGTCAAGTGGTCACCAATTCTTCACTGGTGCAGCCATTAACTTTTTTATTGTCTCTTGAGAATTAATTAACATAGAATTGGTTGTTTTCTAAGATGAGTTTTAATAAATGAACAGAATGAAATCTTATCCCTTGGAAAGGTTTTTTACTGTATGAAATTAATAATGAATGGCATTTGTAGATGATGAATTACCTTTTTGGTTTTTAGGTCTGCAAATGCCCTCCCTCCCCCCTCATTTTTGAATCAATGTCAGTTATTTTTGGAACTCCGATAATCATAGCTATTAGAGTGTGTTCATGTCTGGAATGGTAAAATAATTATCTTAGGAAAGTAATTATTTTTAAGGGATATTTCGTGGAAAAATCTATTGAATTAAATGATGTCTAATGTGCAATCTTCAATGTCAATATTCTCCGAATTGTTGTGTCTGCCTTCCTGTCACCAATTCTCAATCTATCTGTCAAACCTGTCGGGAAATGGTCTATACATCAATTGTAACTCATCCTGCCTGGTTGATGATAGGAGTTATTGAGTATGATAACCGTACTCCTTTAACACCCAACTGGGACTGGATTCATCAACTTCCTCGAAAAGACTGCTTGCATAATTTCTGGCAGGTCTATCGGCACGTTCGTGAACCGTTTGAGTTCAAGTGGGTATGTGTGAGTTGTAAATCGTCTTTTGAATTATATGAAAGGGGATTACTTTCAGAAAATTGAGACCGTGAAAAGGTATCTTTATTCTTTGTCTAACTCAACTAGTCTTGTTTTTATGTTCTCAATCGCTGATTGCCAATCTTTTCTTAATTTCATATATTTGGTATAAGTAGGGAGTTTTACAATCGCTTGTCTTAATTCAGTCCAAGATTTTTTAGGATCTTCAGCTTTTGTTATGAGTTGTGGATAATTTGAAAGGAAATTACCAAATGTAAGTAATTCAGATGGGTTCAAATCCTTATGAAGTATAGGATGAACAATACTACACAAATCTTTATCTAATAAGTCTATAACAGTCCAATTAGTATTGAAAAACTGTTTTATATCGTGATACAATTTCTTTTCTGAGTTAGAAACTGTATCAAATGAAGCAGGTAATTTTTCGACTAATTTTTTTAATTTAGGATCAATTTGTGCCCATATTAATTCACGTTCTAGGCTATAAGTTTTATTTAATAATCTATCTCCAAGAGTATTATTTCTTCTCCCACAAGCAAAGTGATTACGTTTTAAGATAGTAAGAGAATCTGTAACAAACCGATTAAGGGGATTATATATCTTTTCGTTTTTCTCAGGTTTTCGAGGATCACTTGTAGGTAACTTAATTGTTGATGAAGATACTGAAGGTTGTCTTAAACCTAAAATGATAAGGACGATGCCTATAATTACTATTGGGACGCCAATTAACTCGTTAAAAACTTCTGCGCCCATAAACAAAACAGAAAAAACAGTTATTATTATTCCACCAAATACCAGACACAATTTAATGAGAATAGGAGTTAATCGCTCAATATTGCGTGAAAATGCATCCAGCCTTGTTAACTCAGGTTCTTCTTTTTCTGATTGGGACAACTAATTTCACCTTCCACAACAAAACAATAATTGAATCAAAACAATTATTCCTTTGTTAAGACTTGTGATTGAGTATAATTTAAAGAATTTGAAGATTATAAACATACCAATGTTCCATATAGTCTTCTTTCCAAAATAGTCTAACCAGATCATCTTTTTCTATCTGATTTGCCTTATCAAAGGCATCAGAACCTGAATTTATAGTAACTGGATCTCTAACTGAAGAATTGCAATAAATACTAATTGAACTAGAGAATTTATGAATTTCCTTTACTTTCACAATTTCTTCTTTTTCTTCAATTCTCAATTTATCTTCTGTGTCCGAAATAAATCCCAATATTGCACCTATTCCAATCATAATCGCAAAAAATCCAATAATTATACAACCAGCAATTAATAATAAAGTATCCCTCTTCAAAATTTTTATTTTCCCAACCTCCGACAATAATTGTATTAGCATATTATATTGATTATTTCACTTTAATATGCAATTTGAACCTTAAAAGGATTGTTACACCTGTCATTAGACATTTTAAATTCTAAAAAAAGTATTATTATTTTGTTTTTGATTTTATAAAGAATTAACATCACAATAAATGAGGAATATCATTTTGCAATCAATCTCATTCTTTCGAAAAACTATAGGAGTTATTCTCGATCCCCAACCTACTTCTGGTAACTTCTTTATTAAAATAACTCAGAAAGCAGAAAATTGAAGCTTTGAAAAATTTTCCCAAGGACAGGGAAGAGTAATAGCCTTAATTTTACAAGAAATATCTCAAGCAATTATTCAACTAGAAAATGGCCAAGAATTTTCTGTATTTCATCGTGCTCCATCAGGCACAGAGACTAGAATCGTTTTTACTCCTAAATCTGATAATCAACTAGACCTTAAACTTCATGACTATATTATCACATTACAAGCCCATGAAAGACGAATCTTTGAGAAATTACTTCTGAAAACAGAAGATGTGATTATCCATAATATCGTGACTTTAAAGGTGTCCAATGGACAACGGAATGATACAATCTCTAGTTCAAAGTCTACTGAAACAGATCCACAACCAGAAACCATAAAGAATGAGATTCCAATCCAAACTGAACCTTTTGAAGAAAGTCCTCAGCCTTCAAGTGTTGACTCGTCGCTTTTAACGGTTATTCGCGATACTTTTCAAGGAAGTTGGATTTTAAGCAAAATTAATGAGAATCTCCAAAATTTAGGTGTGAAAGTAGATCGAGAAGAACTGTTAAACGCGCTTGAATTCCTGTTACAGGAAGGATTCATTACAAAAGATCAACGCACCGCACAAGCAGGTCATACTTACACCGTTTATTATTTCCAAAAATA
>JAEOTI010000612.1 GCA_016839955.1 Candidatus Hodarchaeota archaeon
TGCGATATTTTGGTACACTAGAGGAATTTTTTCCTTAACTCCCATTTCTACCACCAAATTAAAGGCTTAATCACATTAAATTCTAAATTTTTCAAATCTATCTTTTCATCATCTTCTAAAATGACCACTTTTTTCCCAATTTGTTTAATCCACTTTCCCTTTAAATTTGAAATAGTTTCAGGTAAATCTACATTAGTGTATAATTTTTCGCAATCGAAATCTACATCGTTTGTTTGATAATTAATTTCTATTGCATCTAAAAGTTTTTTATCATTCATAAAGACATATTTATAGAATTTTGAGCTATCGTAATAATCAAAAAATGGTTCAGATTCTTTGTATATAGTTTTTCTCAATGTTTGTTCATACTGTTCTAATTCAAAATATTTTAAAAAGATACCTAAACCGTCGAGATCCTGAGGTTCTCCTTTTTTCCAGTTAAGAGAATAAGCAGCTTTTTTTATTCGAGGAATGATTATAGTATTAAAATATTCACCCATCTCTATTAAAATGAATTTTCTTTTTCCATTATCTGCTTTATTCAATGACATTATTGCATGGGCTGTTGTTCCACTTCCTGCGAAGTAGTCTAAAACAATAGAGTCTTTACTCTTATTTATTATTGTTTTTAAACAATCTTTTACCGTATAGAGGGATTTTGGAAAATCAAATTTATCTTTGATCCCCATATTCGTCAGGAGTCTGGTTCCATGAGTACCAGCGTCATATTTTGGACCAGTCCATGTTGTTTTATAACTTCCTTCAGTTTGAGCGATATAAATTTCAATTCTATTGGATAAATGTTTCACTTTTATTGCTTCTAGCTTTTTTCTTAATGAATCACTAGAATATCTCCACTTTTTCTCGACTCCTTTTATATCAATTGGCCATACTTCTATTTCCCCATTTTTTAGATATCTTGTCTGTTCCTGAGGGTGGAAATCTTCCTTGGGGACTTCACCAAGTCTAACTATTTTGTTATCTTTGACATAGATTGGATAAAATACTGTTTTTCCAGTGTCTCGTGTGGATTCACCACCCCACGCTCGAAGATTCGAATATTCCCATGCTTTCTTAGGAATCTGTTTTTTCCCAATAACCTGCTTTCCTTCAGGCAACAAAAAAAAGGCATATTCATGGCAGTATGAGAAGTTCTTACCTTGAATTCCTCTAGGATTGTGTACTATTGATAAACATGTTTTTTCATAACCTGAAAACAGATCTTCAAGCATTAAACCGAGTCTTTCTTGTTCATTTTCATCAATTGCAATAATAAGTGAACTTTCATCATTTAAAAACTCCTTACTAACACTCAATCTATTTTGCATCAGTGTTAACCAAGAGGAGTGTTTGAAATTATTTTTGTAAATGATTTCACTTGAGGGGGAATTATATGGCGGATCTATATAAATAACATGAATTTTATCCTTAAACTTCGATTTAATTGTATTTAATGCCTGATAATTCTCCGAATGAATCAACCATCCATCTAATTCTTCATCTAGATTTCCAAATAGCGATAATATACTTTCTTTAATGTCAAATCCGAAATGTCTAGTGTCTATTGCTAAATATTTGCATTCGGGTGCCAATTCTTTTCCTAAAAGAGTTATACTGAAGATACTTAACTCATCGTTCTTGAGAACCCCTAATTCCTTCCACTCTCTTTTTTGCTTCTCAAATCCCTCACTAGAAGTGATTTCTTTGAGTAAATCTATCCCATTTGGCTGCTCAATAATCCTATTTAAACTGATAACATAATTTGAATTTAAGACAAATTTTGGTTTATTCCAGATATTTACCAATTCGTTTTCAAAAACTGATATGAATCTGATAATCTCATAAGCGATTTCTTTTAATACTTTTAATTGGGATATTCTTTTCTCATTAAAATCGCTTTCATCATCAAACAGATAATTTTTCAACCAAAGATTGAATTGTTCTTGTAAAAAAGACTCAGCATCCATATTAATGAAGAAGTCGACCTCATTTTGGCTTTCAAAAATACGAAATAGATGAATCAAGGTCTCTTTGTCTATTTTGATCTGATTCTTTTTTAGTTTGTTTAGGATCTCCTTTGTTTTCGCCTTTTTTCCTCGGTTCGAATATTTTACATCCAAATATATTTCATTCTCCTCAAATCCCTTCCATGTGTAGATGGTCTCCTTTTTCACATTTGAAGATTTATGCTCTAGATTCGATATATCAAAATGGATGATATGGTCATTTTCATCTTTATCTGTAAAGGTAAGGTCAAGATTTGTCCACAGATTATCAGTTTTGACGTAGTATAACATGTGCGTTTTCCAGAATATAACCACATCGTTTTGGTTTGTATAGACTTTTTCGTAGATATTCGACTTTAAAGGAGTATAACTAAAGTAAATACTTCCCGATTCAGAAAAGTACGTTTTAAAGAAAGTAAACAGTTTCTGAAACATCTCTTCTTTAAATTCGGGGAATTCTTTGGTTTTAGTATCAATCGCTTTAATGAGTTCATTGAACATTACCTTAAAATATGCAGATTTGATTTTCATCAAATTTATAAAACCAGATTTCCCCTTCACTTCAGTACCTATGAATATCCGTTTTAGCTCATTAAAAAATAATTTTTCATTTTGATGCATCGTATTTCCTTCTGGTCTATTTCACTAACTAAGTTACTAAGTCATTCAAATTTCATAATGAAAACTATCTTACCAAAGAAACTTTCTAGTCCATACAAAAGACAGATTTTGATCTAACTATCTTCTCCAATATTTATTTAATTAAGAAGAACACTTCTTAAGGATTAATATTTTTTTTTTCCTCTATAACAATTAGTTGTATCTTATGGTCAATAATATCGTCCAAGTTACGACCCCTCCAAGTCCAACTTAAGCAAAACTCCTTTGATATCTGGTAGGTGAGTCGTAAGCTGTTAATTTTGGACTGATATATTGTCAATAATCAAGACCATTCTTTTCCGATTCAGTGTAATTTAAAAAGACAGTATCAAATTTTCAATAATACTTCAAAAAGGATATAATGAGAGAATACAAATGTTAGAAACCTCAGATTCACTTACCAATTGGTTAGTCTCGGTGATTGATGCAAATCGTTTTCTAACATTGGAATCATTTCATAGAGAAATTACACGTCTTTTTATTTACGCGTTTGACACGAAAAAAGAAACCTTTCTTAAAGAAATAACACAGACATTGATTAAATCAACAAAAAATATTAGATATATTATAAGTCCGAATCAACTCCTAGCTGAAAAAGAAATTTCCAGCTTGAATATTCTTGCTGAATTAGGTAAGCATATATTGTATTCAATTCAAACAGAAGTTCGTCCTGTAAGCAATTTGGAGAAATATCTCAGTGAATTTCACAATGAAGTTCTTTCTCAAGAAGTACAGCGACCACACACTATTACTGATATAATCCATGCTATCTTAATACTGCATAAAGAGGGAAGAACCGAATCACTTATACTAATGTTTGATAATTTTGCTTTACTCCAAAATAAATTATTGAAGGAAATACGTCAACACCGAGTATCTTCAGGTAATTCAGAAGAAATTAATGAAGAACTCCACAAAACAGTGGATTCTCTTCATGTTCTGAATAGTTTTATTCTCTCCTCAAGAATTTCTCCTCGAGATTCTTCTCCACCTCCTCCAAAATCAACCTTAGATAAGCTAATAGCTCATTTACTTTAAGTAAAACTTTTTTTTCTTCATCAGTAGCTTTTCGACGTTGAGCCATTGTTGTCAGCACTATTTCACTGATATTTTCAATTTCAATACTAGCAGGCAGTTGATCTCTTAAAAAACGTGGTGCTAACCAGTAAGGAAGGTTTTGGGGTTCTTGAGATTTCTCTGACATGTATAACAAAGTAAGTGCTCTAATAGAAAACGTTGTCGCATGATGAATTGCTTTAACACGTTCATTAACTTTTGTTGTGGTTTTAATAACTTTTTCTTTTTCTCTCGCACTAGTTAAAAAACGTCGTGCTCCCCAATTGTACAGTTCTTCCTCTTTAATTTTTCTTACAGATAGTAAAGAATCTTGGAATCTTTTTTTCCATTTTTGAGTATTAATATCGAATGGAAAAGAAAGGCTAGTAAGGGGGTACCCATCAAAAATTGGAGTTAATGCCCACATCAATTTATTCTCTATATCTTTCTCTCGGTTTTCACTCTTTGAATCCACTTCAAATGAAAAATTTACTATATTTTCTGGAGTTCCAACTCTATAATCATTTTTTTTCATTTTAAATCGATCAATTAGATATTTATCTACATTATCTGCAAATTTCATTAGTGAACGAAAGGTATGATCATTGGAGATTAATACATATTCAAGATCACTGTAATATTGGGCTTCGAATCGAGCACAGCTACCAACAGCTAAGCTGAAAATTTCAGGATGGTTTTTTAACATATTATTAACTCTGAGTCTTCGATCCCAAGAATAAATAATTGAATCTGTAACAGAAATTCGATATAATGAAGCCAAGCTTTCAGGAACATCTTCCAATATGTCTATTAAACCAGAATGATGGAATTCCGTCTCATTTGATTTGCTAGTTAAAATCTCCAAAGTTTCATTTAATTTATGTGTAACTTCTCTCTCTTCAAGAAAAATAGGTTTCCAAAGTTTACCCAATTCTGATAGGGTAACAAGAGTGAAGTTTTCTCTCTTCGACTCCTCAATTAATTTTTTTTCCCATAGTACGTATAATTCATTATTTCCCAGCTTTTTATCAGTTAAACACAACCATAATTTTTTTATTATAACTTTTTATCTCTCATTTTTTTTCAAGAGTCAAAAAAAAGAGCTAAAAATATCTTTTTTAAGTCCTCAAACTCCATTCTCTGACCTCCATTTAAAA
>JAEOTI010000084.1 GCA_016839955.1 Candidatus Hodarchaeota archaeon
AATTAGTATTAGTGCAAAAGCAAAAAAATTTCTTGATGAAATTGCAAAGACACGCACTTTTACTAATGATTCAAAAGCTATTGAATATGCACTCAAGTTATTAAGTGAAAAAGATTCAGGAATAATGACAATTCGTACTACACTTAAAGGAGAAGTAGTACAACAAATAGAAGAGATCCAACAACGAAGAAACATACAGAATCAGGCGGAATTAATTCGATTTCTTGTAACACAATCATATAATGATTTAAATCTTGATTTTTCACCTGAATTAATAGCTAGGGCAAATTCATTACTAGTAAATTGGTCTATTAGGACAAAATATAGCATCTTATCCTTTAGTGATTTTGTAACAAGAGCTGTCTCGGATTATATAAGAAAATTAGAATCTGAAAAAGCTACTTTAGATGACTTTGAATTTACAAAAGTATTGACAGAAGAAGAGCAAATAATATCTATAGAACTTTTAAAAATACAACGAGACTTTCCTGAAGGTGTCCAGACGTCACAATTGGTTGAAGCAACCAAATATGATGAAAAAACTGTTAAAACTATTTTACAAAGCTTTTTAGATAAAAATCTTATTGATACAAAAGAAATTCGAGGGTTAACCTATTATGGTGCCATAAGAAAATAGGGGACTGTCATTGACCATAATTACTGTGCATAGTTACAAAGGCGGATCTGGTAAAACAACTTGTGCAATTCAAATCGCAAAAAAGGCTGCAAAAGAAAATAATGTTCTCCTTATCGAATCTGATTTTATGATGCCAGCTTTTCATAAAATATTTGCTGAGTTTCCTCCAAATGGTTATTTTAATGAGTACATGGACAAACCATCGACTACTAAATTAAAAAAAGTTGTAACTAAAATTTCACCTGAATTTTATGTAATTTTTGCTGATCCAGCATTCGGTACAGGAGATGAAATAACTAAACAAGACAAAAGTTGGTACATTCCTCGACTAAGGGCTCTACAACGAGATCTCCCTCAGATTTGTAAAGAATTTAATATAGATCGAGTCATTCTCGACACTCCTCCCGGATGGCACTTCGGAGTAGTTGTAAATTTAATGCTTTCTGATACTGTAGTTTCTATCTTACGCCCTGATCAACCATCAATCGCTGGCACTCAGAAACTAGTCGAAGAGATTTATTCCAAAGCCAAACCCCGAAAATATCTCAAAATTTACCTTTTATTGAATCAAGTGCCCCAAAAAGGACTCGAGATAGAAATAGAAAAGTGGTCAGAACTACTAAGGTCTATTGAAGGTGTTGAATGGTTAGGAATAATACCATCTTCTGATGAAATATCCATCATGGTAGCTCAAGGTGGGTTGGACCTACAAACAGTGAGTCCTGAGCTTGATAATACACTTAATTTACTTTCTTCTAAGGTTTGGTGATCATTCTATTGGTTCGGGAGGAATAATTAGTAATTTTTGACAGTCTTGAATAAATCCACTTACAAGATCTATTGAAATGGATGATTTTTCTTGAATTGAAGAAGGCTCTTTATCAATGGTCTCTTGAATTGAATTCAAATTCATTTCACTTTTTTCAATATGATTGAAAGCAATTTCAATTAATTGCTGTTCTTTATTGAGAGAGTTTTTCTTTGCTACATCCAAAGCAGTATCTAGAATCTGTTTTGAACTGGTAAAATCCAATTGATTTGCTTTCAAATAGCTTGATAGAATAAGACATCTTGTTGAAATTGGTATCCAACTTCTTTCTGCAGCAATAACTTGAGCTTCCTTGATGTAGTTTTCGGCCTGAGTAATATCATTATGTAAAAAATAATCAGCAACAAGCAATGATGCACCTATTGATGTTTCAAGTAGTTCGATATCTTGAGCTTCCCTTTTAACATTAATTAAGTCATCCACAAAGGTTTTTTTCTCTTTATAGCCTTCCAGAAAAAGTGATCGGTCAATTTGAGCGTGACCAAAACGAACTTTACAAGATAATGATCTAGAATCCACTTGTTGAGCTAATTCTTCAGCCTTTCTTAAATGGGTCTTTGCAGAACTTATATCAGCAAGATCGAGAAAAATCATTGATTTTACTTGTTCAGCTTCACCATATGGAAACCCTTCTAGTCCAATCTCTTCACATATCTCAACACATTCTACTAAACTTGATAAAGCATTTTTACTATCCCCAAAAGCAAATTGAACCTGCCCAAGGTACAATTTCATTTGGGCAATACCGACCTTTTCACCAATGGTCTTTCTAATCTCTGAAGCTTTTTCAAAAAAAGAAAGTGCAGTTTCAAAATTACCTTTTTGTCCTTGTAATCTTCCTTGGTTTTCTAATACATGAGCTTCAGTATCTCTCCAAAAAGATCGCTCTTCGGTTTGTAGAGAGTCAATTAGTTCTAATGTTTGTTCAAAATAATCCTCAGCTTCATTTGTCTTTCCAATCTGAAAATACAGAATACCGATATTATTCAGAATCGGTAATTTGTCTGATATCATATTATTTTCTTCACAAAATACTAAAGCGTCTTGATAAATTTTAGTGGCTTCATTAAAACGGCCTCGACGAGCCAAGGAGATTGCTAATCCATTTAATGATTCCTTCTTAATGAAATCATTCCTTTTTAATTTATCACAAATCTTTAGAGCCGTGTTAAAACTATTTTCGGCTCCCTTATGGTCACCCTGAACATTTTGCAGTCTGCCTAAGTTATAATTACAATATAATATCATTATATCATTGTTAAGTTTGATCCACTTAGTTAAACATTTAGAATAAGTATTTATTGCCCCGTTTATATCCCCTATACTTTCTTTTAAGCTAGCGCTTGAATATAAAATTGTAATCTCTCCGATTTTATCTGTAATCTGACTAAGACAGTCACTTGCATTATCAAGGAATTGTTGATATTCATCGAATTTTCCTTGACGAAAAACTAAATGCCCAAGAGACAATTCCGTGCGTAGTCGCCAATATCGCTCTCCATATGTATTTGTGACATGTTTTAGGTTTTGAAGAAGGTTTTGTCCATTTGTAAGATCTCCAATTCTGATATATGCGATTGCAAGACTCCACAAAAAGGGAACCATTGAAAGGTCTCGAAATTCTTTTTCAATAATTGTTTTTTCTAGTAAAATTGCTCTCTCATGTAATAAAAATACCTTAGCTGACCGACCAGTCTCATTATAAATTTTTGCTAAAAAGCTTAACACTTCAAGTAATATTTCAGGATCATTGATCATCTTAGAAGATGAAAGAGAGTTATGAAGGATCTCTTCTGCATGTTTAAAGTTCCCAAGGTAAGTTAACCCTGCAGCATACCATGTTAGGTATCCTGGCCAAATTGAAAAATCTATAGGAACTTTTTTTTGAAGTCTGTTAAGATCTCCAGTTAGTGTTATACTCTTGAAGTAGAAATAGGTTGTAATCGGGTCGGATTCAATTCGGGAAAGAATTTTCTCTTCAAAAGAATAAATAAGTTTGATAAATTCCTTGAAATCGTTGGTTAATTCTATATTGGAAAATATTTTAGACTTTTTTATCAGTTTTAAGTTATTTTGAAATTCAACTGGTATTGAGTGATTGATCGTAGAGGAATTGAACACACTTTTCACCTTTAAGTAATCACTCAATTTTTGAAGAAATAATCTAATTGAATCCTTCGGATTTATGGTCAATTTCATGTAACATGACAGTATAAACGTAAAAGTTTAAATTAAAATAAATTATAAAATAGTTAGTCTTTGACTTAGGGCTGGGAATCAGGAGAAGATTTAATGAGACTACGAAACAAAATATTTCTAAT
>JAEOTI010000613.1 GCA_016839955.1 Candidatus Hodarchaeota archaeon
CCATAACCAAAAATTTGGACTGGTGTAGATGATGATGGTTGAACTCCTTTCTTTGTTAAAATAAACATAGAAACTTTTGTTCCATCTTTTGAAGGGTACCACACCTGTTTTGTTTGAAAAATAGATTCATCGATCTTAATATCAGGTTTAAGAAATTCTTGAACTCCTGTATCCATCGAATAGGAATCATAGCTTTCCGGAGCAAAATAAGTTGACCTGGAAAAATACACTTTAGATAGAGCTGTGTGTGAAACAATTTTTCTTAATGTAACATGAGTTTCTAATTCCACTTTTTTGATCAATTCCCCAGATCTATCATAAATATATAAGCGACTACTAGCGTTTTGATCCTTGATAACTGCAAGGTACTCACCAAATTCAACTATTCCTGCATCTTCTAGAATTAACACTTCTTCAGATTCCTGAATTACAATGTTACCAGCTCTTTTATTTTCGTCTGAGAAGAATGAATCTAAGTTAAACTCATGTACTGCTCCATTTGGTGAATTAACTTGCGTTAAAAGGTATAATATATCATCTACGTTTGAAAAATAGATTTGATTAACCCCAACCTCATTTTCTTTGATTGGAATAAACTCAAATTTCGTTGGATTTTCAGGAGATACCTTAGCAATGTAAACATCTACTTCAGTAAACCGATAACCAAGAATTCCTAGATATTTACCATCTTTACTGAGGTGCACTAAAGGAACTTCACTAGGAATACGTCCTTCTCCAAAGATCTTTTCATCTTCCTCGTAAGGACTACCTATTATATGATAATAAACATGTTTGTAATATTGCTCATCTTCAGGTTTAACTGTCCCCGGTAAAGGGTTACGGGTGTAATAAAAGGCAGAATTGTCCGGACACCATGCAACAGAGCAATAACGTGTTCGAGGTATTTCTTCGGGAAGATTTTGAAGGGTTTTTACTTCCTTAATGAACAAAGTACTTTGTTCAGTTCCTCCTTCAGATACTCCATAAGCAACAAATGTCCCATCATGAGATGGAAAGAACCAATCTATCGCTACCAAACCTTCTGAAGAGATTTCTAATGGATTGACTAGTTCAACAGGTTGACCATTTTCTCCATCTTGATAATATAGGACACCCTGTTTTTCATTCGCTCTTCTAAGGATATAAAAAAACCTAAAATGATCTTCTCTCTTTCTTATTTTTAAACGATGGAAGGGAGAGTACTCATCAAACGTAAGTAACTCTTTTAACCGTTTTTCAACTATTTCTCTCCCTGGATAGGATTCTAAATGGGATTTTGCAAATTCATTTTGATGTCTGATCCATTCTTGAACTTCAGGATTAGTTGTATCTTCTAGCCATTGATAAGGATCTTCAATAACAGTATCATGATACGTTTCACGAACTATTTCTTGTTTTGTAGATGGATATCTATTTGACTGATTCATTCTAACCACTCAATTGGAATTTAAGCTATGATTAATGATAATGGAGCATTTTATCCCTATTTCAGGCTCTAACAAACTGTTTGTAAATTTTTTTTCCTTAGGTTATTATTTTATTCAGATATTTTCAGGAAGCCAACGATACCAATATCTATAAGCTTCCTTGAAACTGATTTTTTGATACAGGTTCATAGCAGATTCATTTTTTGTCCAGACTTGCAAATATACTTTTTCTGCTCCCAAATTTTTCGCCCAAACTGCCAACGCATGATTAATGGCCGTAGCAATTCCTAAGCGTCGAAATTTGGGCAAAACGGTTAATGAGAATAATCCTAACCATTTTTTCTCAATTACTCCTAAACCAATTCCAAAGACATTTTTATCAATAGTTACTGCTGCAAAGGCTTTTTGTGGTTGGATTTGTCGAATAATTCTTGATCGCGTGTTTAATGACTCTTTAGTAAATTGATTACCTTTTACATAACAGTTAAGCCAGGGAGAAGATGGCTGAGTGTCAATAATTACTTCAAAATTTGGTTCTATGGAAGATATAGTTTCGATGTTAGTAGTTTGGATTGAAACTTCTAATTCAATCGTAAATCCTAACTCAGCAAGTTTAGCATCAAGATGATTAGGAACGCTTTCATGAGTCATCTGAAATCTAGGAATAAGATTTCTTACTTGATAAAAATCGATTACTTTCTTGATTGCATCTGATAAATAATCACAACTTGAACCATTTAACGTAAAAGCACTGTTTGCTCTTCGAGTAACTCCATTTGAAGCACGAGCAATCCAACCTGCAATTCTCTGATGTTCTAATGATGGCCATGCAGCAAAAGCAATAAGCTCTAATTTACGAACTAGGTTGGCATTACAGAACATTTTCAGTCTAATTTTTATAAATACAATTAGCGTATTAATATAGTATTGTAATGGGAATTATTTATTCATATCTATTTGAATAAAGAAATAAAAATAGCACACACCTTTAAATATTAGGTGGACAATTGTAAAACATTAGGAGCTCCTCTTAATTATTATATCATTTTTGTGTAATACTGAAGTGCACCTATCAGTGTGTTTATAATTGCCGGCAATTATTATTTGTAATTGTAATCTGTGCAAGAAGGTGTCTTTTGTTTAGATTAACTCATCCAAGGTTCATAACTGGATGTACTCTACCGCAACCTAAGTTTAAAACTGGTTGACTCCAATATAGGTGTCTAATGGTGAGTAGCCATCCGTTAATCCATGAAATTGATACTTCGTTTGAGGAAATCCGCTATTTTATTGAAAGCAAACGCATTCGATCGATGTCAAAAAGACAACGATCCATTATGCTAAATCATCAACTCAAAAATCTCCGAAATTCATGGGATAGCATTGAAAGTACTCCTGATATTACTCCCGAGATTCAAACAAATGCAAGGGAACAGATTCTTTATTCCGTAACAAACCTGCTAAACTCAGGAGCTGTATACTCGAAGGATTTTGTTGATGATTATCTGTGGTATGAATTATTTATGTTCAGAAATAGTGCAATAAGCGGTCTAATGCAAGCTTGGGGGGAAGGTGGAATACTGCGTATTCAAGGAACAGCTCATGCTCTCGCTAATATTCTTACTGGTATA
>JAEOTI010000085.1 GCA_016839955.1 Candidatus Hodarchaeota archaeon
ATAGAACGAGATGCTGTAGGTTATGAAGGAACACCAATCCCAGGGCAAACACCTCACCCAGGTGCATCAAAGGGGAAATCGATTCAACGTGAACCAGTTGATCAAGATACTGATAATGATGCAACTGACTTTGTTATAGGAGATCCCAGTCCTGGTACTGGATCCTCTTCCAGTGAACCGACATCTGGCTTTGTTTGGTTATTTGTCCTAGTTTCTATGGGTTGTTTAGTTGTTTACAAAAGGAAAAGAAAATAATCACATATTTTCTAAGGTGTTTTTGTGCAGTATCTTATCGAGAAGATTGTACAATCTGCTAGTGAAGCACACACAATCTTAATGGAATTAAAGAAGAAATACAATCTGACAATCCTGGAACATGAAGAGGGAGGTTTTCGAATAAAGGGAGAAGACATTAAGGGATCATGTCGTCCAAAATCGAGATCAGAACCAACGCAAAATCTAACCTTCAAACTCCAATCAAAATCTTTAGAGGTTACAAGGCAAATTGAAACGATGTTTAAAATTCCAGTAGACACTTCTCTATTAATTCTTTCACTATTCGAATTTGCTCAGTTAATAAACGATGGAAAAACACCACAAGAGATTGCACGAATGGCTCGGTGGAACAATCATAGAGTAAATCGTTATGTTCGTGAAATTGTTAAGGCCTCGTCACGTAAGAATCCCTCTAAAGAAATTATTGAGGCTGCCAAGCGTATAAAAAACAGTGAAATATTAGCGAAATAAGTTTTTTAAATCACATTGTCTCATCCTTTCTTTCTTTTTGAATTCTTAAATTTCTCCTTCATTCCAATTTGTTCTTCAGGAATTCTTCCAATTTTTTGTCTACTCTCAATGACTGTGCTAATTCTCTTAGTAAATCCCAATCAATCCTTTCTTCATTTTGATATAAGACTGAATAAGCATCTTCCAAATCAATTTGTCCTCCCTTGTATAATTTATTAGAGATCAAGAATTCAGGTCTAGCAACCTTTATTGTGATATTATTATATTTAAAAGACTCTGCCTTTTTAATAACCTCATTTTCCCATCTAGAAGTTGCTGTTCTTAAATCAACACGAATACTATTTTGAAAATCCATTATTGTTATTTGAGATCCATCTTTAAATCCTTCATGTAAATCATAACTATCTACTGACAAATCATTATTCTCACAGAAGTGAGTGAAGTTCTTGATAGTTATTTTTTCATGAAAAATTACAAAATCAATGTGTTCTGTAGTTCTAAATCGTCCTTGAAAGAGTATAGCTACGCCACCGATGATACAATACGGAATATTGTGTTCATTGAAATACTTACTCAAGAGAAGCACTAGTTCATCGAATCTTCTCAGAAGGAGTCCTCCTTGCATTTCGTTTCATTTCTCTTAACCCTTCTAGATGATTCATGGCTATATCAAATCGTTTTTTAAAGGAAAAGTGTTTCCTATACTGTGCTTGTGCCTTAATTGCTTCTAATCGCCTTTTATCTAGCTTGTCAAAATCTGTCATATGCTCATCAAGTTTAATTAATAATAAATAATAGAAGAATCTTTCTTTTGGAGTTATTTTTTTAATATTGAACGTGCTACAACAAGACCACTAACACAAGCGTGGACAAGAGACCGAGTTACTCCTGCACCATCACCTGCTGCATATAACCCCTCGATTTGGGTTTCTAATTCCGAATTAAGCTCGAGTTTACTTGAATAAAACTTAGCTTCCACACCATAGAGAAGTGTATTACCAGAATCAATACCTGGAATAATTGATTCAAGGGCTTCTATCATCTCCAAAATACTCCGAAGATGTCGTTCAGGAAGAACAAATGATAAATCACCAGGTACTGCGCTTTTTAATGTTGGAGTTACTATAGAACGTTCCATACGAGACCAATTTGACCTACGACCTCTTTTCAGGTCTGCTAATCGTTGTACAATTACTCCCCCTCCAGAAAGCATATTCGCTAAGGAAGCGATACTAACACCATAAGCAATGGGGTCATCAAATGGTTCTGTAAAGCGACTGGTAACAAGGATTGCAAAATTAGTGTTTGCAGTTCGAGTTTCCTTATCAGCATTAGAATGACCATTTACTGTTAAGACATCTTCATAAGATTCTATTGTGACTTCACCATAGGGACATACACAGAATGTTCGAGTTAGTTGATCAAAAGTAGGAGAGAAGAATTTACATTTAAACTCGTACAGTAGATCAGTCAAGGGAGCTGCAATTTCAGCTGGAATTTCAACTCTTACGCCTACATCAACTGGATTATTAATGAGTCCTAATCCCAATCTACTAGCTTCGGTTCGAAGCCACTTTGCTCCTTGTCTTCCAACCGTTAGAATAATTTTTTCGCCAAAATAGGTCTTTCCTTCGGGTTTAACTACTTTAACTCCTTTAACTTTCCCATTTTCCGTCAAAATCTCTTGGACAGTTTGACGAAAGAATATTTGTACACCTCGTTCAATCAACCAGTCATACATCTTTTGTAAAACTTCAGAACTCTTATCAGATCCAATATGTCGGATTTTATAGGGTATTAGTTCCATTCCTGAAAGGAGCGCCTTTCGTTTAAACCGAGTAACCCTTGGCTCTGCACTAGGATCAAACAACCGATCTTTTGGGGCTCCAAAATCTAACCAGGTTTGATCGACTTCATTAATTAACTCGTCTAAATCAGAGTCGATATACTCATGAAGCC
>JAEOTI010000614.1 GCA_016839955.1 Candidatus Hodarchaeota archaeon
CCAACTAAAACTTCACCTGTTTGAGCTGCAACTAAATGGTTTTCAATTTCAATACCATGCGAAAAGAACAAAGGAGTTTCTAATATATAATTCTTTATAACCATTTTACTCAATCCTGGGTGGTCCATTCATCTAGTAGCTCACTAAATTTCTCTGGTTTCACTTTCTTATCTGACCTTGATGGTTTCACGCTTTTAATGATATGCAGAGGAGTTTCTATATTCAGAAAATCAATTTTTTGAAGGTCTGGGGGAATAGATCGTAAAATTATCTCCTCCCCTGAGATTGTTTCATGGAGAGTAAATGACATTCGTGCTATATTATCTCCAAATGTGATGATTTGAACAATTTCGTTGTTTTTACTTTTCACACCTAATTCGATTTTTGAATATTTCCCCTTTATTGACATAAAACCCTTCAATGCTTTCTGGAAAATTTCCAGTTTTATTCTAAATCTTTTCTTTTTAGATTTTTTGTCTGGTTGTTTCCAAGAAACAGGGATTAGATTAAATGCGTTCCCTCCTAAGATACTAGTAATAGCATCGATAGGACGAATTGATTGCTCCTTTTCCTTAAGAAGCGTCTTGAATTTATCTGAAAGTAAGTAGGAAATTACATCAGCGGCTTGAAGAACGGAAAAATAGTTGTGATCAGTCCCAAAGACTATTTTCTTATCCCAGTTCGGCACCAAATCAACTAAATTGTTAAAAAATATCTCTACATCTTTTCCTCGCATACCACTAGTCTCTGCAAACATACCTTCTTCGTTGAGACAATCAAAAATCTCTGATGAGCTATAATCAAATCCTGTATGTCCCAAAACTACGTTAACAGGCGATTCCTGTCCTTCCCTTGCTTCTTTTGTAATTTTATGAATATCCAAGGCGACTCCCTTATTTGGCACATCAAAAATAACTGGGATTTCTAAGTTTCCTGCAGTTTGTAAGATTTGTTTTGTTTCAGGAGAAACTATTTTCTTAATCCATCCTTGTGAGAGGGGATGTAACTTAAGGCCATTCATACCTTGTCCAATAGATTCCAATACCTCTTTATTGGAGTCTGTGTCGGTAGGATCAACACGACAGAAAGGAGTAAACCTAAAACTGTGATCAAATGTATGTACTTGATGACGTACATAGCCATTGCTTTTTACGAATTTAGGTGTCGTTTGAGTGTGGAAGATGTCATTGAATGGAAAAGTTACAATCTTATCAACCAACCAACCTCGTGTCTTTGTTTCATTTAAAGAGTATATAGTTTTTGCTGAAAGAAAGAGTGGTTTGGCAAAGTCCTCAACGTCAGGCAATGTAATTGAGTATTTGTCAATATTCTGATTTATGCGTTCCACCAGTTCATATTGAAGTTTCGAGTAAAGATTGAGAATATCTTGTGGTTGATTAATTCGTTGTGATGATCCTTTTGTTGTAGCTATCTTTACACGTCCAATATGTGTGTGAAAATCCACTAGAGGAATAGCATATGATACACCTTCCTCATCGAATATTATTATCACGAGAAGCAACCCTAAATGTTTAAGAAAACTTTTCCGAACATATAACTTTTTAAGATTACTCTTAGATTTTAGGAGATTCTAAAGACGTTTTTAAAAAAAGAATGGCCTAATTGAGTGAAACGAATCCATAAATTGTCATCATCATTTAATTTAGTAATAACCAGTGATTGGAAAATAGATTTATCAACTGATAAAGATTTAATTAATAGCGCAAAAATTGGTAATAAGAAAACACCACAAATTGAAAGTTTATATCTTTTGTTTTTTCCCCAAGTTTCTTCTATCATGAAAAAAGATAGTTTATTTAGATTTCCACCAATTGGTCCTGAAAAACCCTTAGAAAGTTCCTTTTTTGTCAATCCTACGTTGAATTGTAGATAATCCCAAATTAATTCTTCAAGGATTTTAAACACGTTATTACCACTCTTTCCACTGAAAATTTTGAATACGGGAAAGGATAAAGGTTTGGAAAGTTTAATTTTCCGTGGTTCTTTTCCAGATTGCAATGAAGTAAGAATACGTTTAGTGTTTGGAATTTGAACAAGGATTGTATTAATGACAAATAGAACAAGTTTATCTTCTGAATCAGCATAATCTTGAAACTTTGCGTTATCCCATACAAGTAGAGAAGGGTCATTTCTCAAAATATAAGTCACTAGAACATACACAAGGACAATATAACCTAATGGACTAATAGAATGAAAAGATACTTTGGTAGAGCTTACAACTCTTTCGCGTTCCCTTTCTAGAATGCCTCCATTCACTAGGGACGTAATAAGCCCACGAGTTTTAGCAGTCGTAAATTCCTCTTCTTTTCCTAATAAACATGATAATAGGTCTGTAATGCCCTGAATAGTATTTTTATCAGCTTTTTGACCTAGATAAACAGCCAGTAAACAAAGAATTCGATCCTGATTTTCAATTACTGATAAAGTATCGACTAACTTTGTGAACGGATCAGATTCCATTCATTTACCCCCCTTGTCCATTCCAAACGTTAAAAGCTGATGAATCTTTGTCGAATTCACACAGATCAAGAATTCCTCTAATGCAATTCTTTGTTTCTATCTTGTGTTTATCTCCCTCTACTTTTACTGCAACTGTTGGCAGAATTTCCTTGATAAGCTTCTTTTTTTGGTTAATGAAGAAATCCTCAATTTGTTCTTTGTATTCAGGATAATTATCTGGAGCTAGATCAAACTTATTAAGATAAATCGTGAGCTGCTTTGTTGGAATGTCAAGATTTTCATAGAAAGCTAATTGTTGTTCTACATCAACTGATAAGTCAAACATACAAAGAAATCGATTTGCATTTCGTAAAACATATACCCTATAATAATCAGTTATCGGGGTAGTATGACCTCCAGTACCATACAACACATGTATAAATCCTTTATGAGTGAATCGAATGAAATCAACGGTCTGTGTGGTGTACATTTCAGGACCACCAGGAGCTCCTGTTAATATCTTCTCATTAGAGTCCGCAAGAGAGTTCATAAATCGAACAAAAACCGAAGTTTTACCACAATCCATATCCCCGAGTATACCTACATTTACCATTTAGACCATTCCAACTCTGTGCTATCAAGCGGACTATAGATATTTTTTTATTACTAGTCTTATAAAAGTTTGTTTAACGAAGAAAAAATACCTGAAACCAATCGTATCTGCATGAAATTAAGTTTTTTCCACTTATTAAATAATTTTTATCCTTTAATAGACCAATATAGGGTATATAACGACTAATTCAAAGAAATGGGTAATGAAATTACTAACAGCTTTATTAAAGGAAATTTAATGTTTTTTATGGTTAAAAGTTATTAGTGTAAGTTTAATAAAGTTTAACCAAATTAACACTTATAACAGGTCTCAGAACACAATTTTGAGTATGAAACTTTTGTAGTACAATAGACGATTATCTTTAACGTTTTTCCTAAATTAATCGGAGCTAACCGAAACAAATGGCAGATTTTGATCTTCTAGGTTTTATTTTTATATTGTTAATAGCCCTTATACTGGTTTTAATCAATGGCTTTTTTGTTGCAGCAGAATTTGCTCTTGTAAGTGTCAGGCCTTCTAAGGTCGAAGAATTAATTCAGAAAACAGGAAGCCGTCGTGCCAAAGCTGTTAAAAAAGCAATAGAAAAACAGGATGAGGTAATTAGTGCAACTCAACTCGGAATTACAATGGCCAGTCTTGCTTTAGGATTCTTAGCAGGATCATTTATTGATCCAGTGATTGAGTCCTTTTTTCATGATCTTGAATTCCTTGCTGTTTTTAGTGGTCTCGCTCTTGGAGGTATTGTTGCTTACTTTATCACCACGTATATGCACGTAGTTTTAGGTGAACTAGCACCAAAGAGCATTGCACTCCAATATCCTGCACAGACAAGTTTATGGATAGCTCAACCACTCCATTTATTCACTTCCCTATTTAGACCAGTCATTTGGTTTTTCAATCAGACTGGTTGGTTAGTTTTAGCAATATTTGGAATCAGACCAGCTGTAGGACATCGTAGCATCCATTCAGAGGACGAATTAAAGCTTTTAATTTCGCAATCATCCACAGCTGGAATACTAGAAGAGAAAGAAACAGCAATTTTAAGAAGAACTTTTGATCTACCTGATACACAATTAAGGATGATTATGACACCTCGTCGAGACATGGTGACAGTATCGATGAGGGATGATTTTGCAGAAATCGTGAAGAAGGTAAATAATAGCGGACATTCCCGTTTTCCAGTATTTGATTCGGAACATGAAAGTATAATTGGTTTTCTTTATGCTAAAGATCTGTTAGAATATATGGAGTTAGCTTTTGAGAAGGATATCACATTTAAGGATACGATCAATGATCTTGACATCACAGAATTGCTTAGAGATGCGGATATTGTCCCTGAAACGATGCGTGCTGATAGAATGTTAACCGTCTTCCAAGATCGAAAACGGCATTGTTCAGTGGTTGTAGATGAATACGGTGAAACTGTTGGTTTGATCACATTAGAAGATATTCTCGAACTTTTAGTTGGAGATATTCAAGATGAGTACGATATTGAACCAGAGGAAATCACTCCCGTAGGAGGAGGATTGAATGGAGAATCCAATGTAAACGGTCAAACATCGATTGATGATTTTAACGAATATTTTCATACAGATCTTGATTCAGATCTCTCGGTAACAATTGGTGGGTTAATTATTGAAAAAATGGGTCGTATTCCTGTCGAGAATGAAAAAATTCGGGTACAAAATTTAATTTTTAGCGTTGCTGAAGTCACCAAATTGCGTATTGTGAGTCTGTTAGTATCCAGAGCTCCTGAGGATACTGAAACAACTGAAAAAACTTCTGATTCAAATGAAAAGTAATTTTATATTCTTGATAATTAAGGTACTAATGTTTTTACTCAAATAAACAGATAAATCTATTAAAGGTCATTTTTTTTATCAGTTATTCAACTTACTATAAGTGATTTTAATGGCTGATCCAAAATTCTTTTTAGGACGAATGGATGATAAAAGATTCGAATTACCATCCACCACATTCCTTACACATGTCGCTGTCTTAGGGGCAAGCGGAAGCGGAAAAACTGTTGTTTGTAAATCTATTGTTGAAGAAGCTATTAGAGCAAAGATTCCTGTAATAGCAATTGATCCTAAAGGCGATATTGGAGCATTAGGTATCGGACTTGGTGATTTTACAACTGAAAGTTTGTTAATTCATGCCAAGGTCGAAGCTGATGATCGAGGTGGGGGTGATCCTGAAGCTATTGCGGAAGATTGGGTTTCCCTTTATCAGGAGAAATTAGAAGAATCTTACGGAGAAGAATATTTACAAGCAGAAGAAGACTATTCTAACAAAGTTGCGACTGTATTAATAACTCCCAAAAATGCATCGGGGGTACAGATCTCTTTAACTCCCCATTTTGAGAAACCAAAAGATTACAAAAAAATGATGGAGGAATCTCCTGATGCTGTTTTATCAGCACTTGATCTAAAGATACAACTATTATTATCACGGATAGGTATCGGAACATCTTCGTCTACGGATAATCGTGTTATATATTTGAACTCAATTATAAGGCATATGTGGGAGCAAGAGAGAAAGAAGACTGTTAGTTTAGAAATATTAATAGATAAAATTCAAGATCCACCTTTTGAAAAAGTGGGGTCATTAGCTGTTGAAAAGTTCATTTCTAATCCAAAACGTCAAGAA
>JAEOTI010000615.1 GCA_016839955.1 Candidatus Hodarchaeota archaeon
AAGGAAATGCTTGAAAGACTCAGTGCTCAAATCTTTCTTCTAACAGACAAGAAATTAACTCAACAGGAACTCTTATCATTATGTGTTCAATTTTCTTTAGAAAAAATGGAAGAATTTTTAGCTAAGATATCTCTTGGGAACAGAAAATGGACTCCTGCAGAAATAAAAGCATTGGAAAAGGAATATATTACGGATTTTGGAGAAGGAACCGAAAACCTATCAGCGGAAGTTGATGATATCATTTATGGAGAAAAATCCGAATGATTCTCATTGATACCGGGTTGTATGTGGCGTATCTTAATAAAAGAGATCAAAAAAGTCAACAAGCTCGGTCTTTAGCTCGTGCAATGTTATCTGGTGATTTTGGTGCACGTTTTACAATTTCTGAGCTCTTTTCAGAAGTAGCTACGTTACTTTATAGGAGAACTAAAAATAAAACCTTAGTTCAGAAAGCCTGGAACCTATTTTATTCTGAAAAACATGCTTGGGGACAATCAATCATCATAACCAAAGAATATATTGATATAGCGTGGAAAATCTTTCAATCACATGTTTCACCTAAAAGAAAACTCAGTTTTGTGGATTGCTTACTCATAGCCTTTGCTCAAAAAAATAATATTTCAAATATTCTTAGCTTTGATGAACAATTTGATGGCATTCTTGTACGGATACATTAGATTGGATCTTATTTTGATCTTTAATAACACCAGAGTAAATACGAATTTTTCACCTTACCTAAAGGAAATACTCTCATAAGAGCAATTCGAAATAAAAAATGAGTCAATCTTCCTTTACCTGTGACTTCAAATAAGTTTGATAATTTACACAGATGAGGTTTGGTCATTGCCTTGGCATAAAGTTCGAATAGAAGTTGTAGATATTCTGGGAACTGGAAAATGTAGTATGGAGCAAAAAGTGGGAAATACATATATCTTTCCAGATGAGAAGGGAAAAATGTGCGTTACATCTCTACATAGCCTATATCCATTTATCGTAGGTCTCCAATCCGGTGGAACTTATTCAGGACAAGAAAACACTGACGAAATTATGTTGGGATGTCCAGATTTTAAACATCAAGTTGTCTATCGCATGAAACGAATACTTACCGAATAGTTTCTGTATTTTATCAATTGACCTTAACAAAGGATTTAGAAAAAATCAGATATTAATTGACCTCTTGGTTAAAATGATTGACTTAGGACTCCAAATTGAACCACAATTTGGGTATGATTACGCAGAGATAATAGCAATCTCCCAAAAAGCTGCGGAGACGGGAATACACAATATTTGGTTTTCTGATCATTTTTTCTTGGACAAAGAATCAGTAGATAAAGTTTCATACGATATTTGGACTGTTATGACTGCAGTGGCTGTACAATTAAAACAGATTCGCGTTGGTTCGTTAGTTTTATGCAATAATTATCGGCATCCTTCTGTTGTAGCAAAGATGGTTGCATCACTCGATCAAATTTCAGGGGGGCGTTTTGATTTTGGCATAGGTGCAGGGTGGAAAGAAATCGAGTATTATGCTTATGGAATTCCTTATCCTTCAGCAAGTACACGAATTGAACAACTTGATGAAAGTATACAAATCATGAAGTTGCTATGGAACAAAGAAAAAGTCTCTTTCACAGGTAAGCATTATCAGATTCAAGATGCAATATCGCACCCTAAACCCCTTCAACAACCCCATCCAGAATTATGGATTGGTACAATGAAAGCAAAGCCCAAAATGCTTCGACTTATTGCAAAACATGCAGATGGAGCAAATATTGCCTGGTCGTATACTCCAAAACAAGTTGGCGATCTATTTTCAAAAATTGACGATTTTGCAAAGAAAGAAGATCGTAAGTTACCTGTTAAACGTTCATTAGGGTTATGGGCTGGAATTTATCCGACTGAAGACAAATTTAATGACTTTATGAAAGGACAAGCCCAAAAACGAGGAATGGATGAAGAAAGGTATCGAAAAAGAATGGAAGGAACCTTGCACGGTCCTCCTGAGTTTTGGCTTAAACGTTTGGAAGAATATAAACGCGTTGGAGTTGAAAAATTAATATTTATGTTTCCATATCGAAAAGAATTAGGCCAATTGAGCTTATTAAAGAAAACAGTCTTGGACAACTAATTTTTTCATACCATTACCCAAATAATTTTATTCTACATTCTTTCGAACTGTAATGGAAACTAGAATGAGGTGAGTAAATGCCAACCTTCATCCTTGCAACTAAAATTTCAAGTGATCTTATCCAAAATCTATCCGATCGCAAAAAATTAGGTGAAAAATGGCTTGCAGAGATCAAAGCAAAATGCCCAGATGTTAAGTTCCTACATCATTGGGCAATTTTAGGGACTTATGATTTCATCGATGTCTTTGAAGCGAAAGATCATGAGACTGCGGCTAAAGTCTCTCTCCTTACCAGATCTGCAGGGGCAACAATTGCAGAAACATGGACAGCTCTTCCCTATAAGAGACTTCTCGAATTAGTTGCTGATATTTCCTCCTAATTTAATGAGTTGATAGTTTTGACGAATATTGAGAGAGCTAACCCTCCGCTTGACGATTTTGGTGAACAATACCTTACAATAACTCTTCAGCTGAATCGTCATATTGAGGGATATATCGACGCTTATATTGGCCCAATTGATTTGCAAAAACGTGTTATGAATGCTGATCTTCCTTCTCCACGAGCCATTTTTGAAAAAACCCAAGAACTCCAAAAATTATTAGATCAATCCGGTTATGAAGAACGTAGAACGATATATCTTAACAAACAAATTCAAGCTATATCTACCATTGCTCATAAGTTGTCTGGAAATAAGATCTCTTTTATTGAGGAAGTTGAACGATGTTTCGACATTCGTCCAATTAAAGAAGATGCGTCAAAATATCTTGCTGCTCATGAAACTATGGAAGAACTCCTTCCTGGATCTGGTCCATTAATTGATCGATATGAATCGTACAGAACACAGTTTGATATTCCCCAAAAAGCTTTACAATCGGTCCTAGA
>JAEOTI010000616.1 GCA_016839955.1 Candidatus Hodarchaeota archaeon
GACCTATCATGCTCTGTTAACCCCTTAATGTTTAATGCTTGTTGGAGTACAGGTGATTGTTTTAGAATTGAGTCAAATCTCTTTGCTGCTTTTTATCTCATTTCAGTTGTTATGTCTGAAGCAGTAATAATTTCTCCTGAACCATGTGTTTCAAAGAAATTTCTGGTTCTTATATGCGTATCTTGATTTGGCATTTTTTACCTACTCTGATCATGCAACCTTTTCAATTATTATATTGTGGAATCCGCTTTATATATTCGTAAATCAAAATTTGATTCCTATAGGAGATTCTTTGACATTAGTTAAATACTCGAAAAAGAGATTGATTTGAATATATAAGTGGTACAACCCATTCATCATTGAAGACTCGTGGACTCTTCTTCTGACAGTCATTCTTCTTCACACGAGTCTTCCTATTTTTTGCTCAATCCCTTGTCAAGGACAACAATTATTTTGTAGTGAATTTCGCTAGTATTGAAGATATTACAAATCCAGTTAACCCCATAAAAATCACAATTAGATTTGGAAGACCAAAAAGTTCAAGACCTCCAAGACCACCGATAACCAGAATTAGACTTACAAGGTTAACAATTACATCTATTGTGATTGAAATTCTTTTCATATTCAATATGTAACTATCTTCCTTATGGACTCCTTGTCTTTTGTTTTCAGGATTAAAGTATAATCGGACTAACTCTTTTACTAACCAAGTAGGAATAATAAAAAAGATAATTATTAGCGGAATGTAGAAAGAACCTAGTAAAATATAACCAAAAATCAACAGGGGGAGATTAGGGATAAGTCCAATGTAATTTAACCATAAAAGAGGCCAAATAAAAATTTCAATTGACTGAGGAAAGAAAAAAGACGCTAATACAAAACCACAAACATATACACCGAGGAGATAAATAAACCATTCTTTACGGGTGGTAGTATATAAAGGTGGTCTTATTCCATCATCGTAATATCCGATTATTCCGTAAGCATTGAAGTAATATTCACGCCCAATTAAAGATAAAAAGAATATGAAAAGAAGAAAAGCAATTGGGATCCAAAATAGGCCTAATAGACACAATCGCGATAAAAAATCCAGACTTAAATAAGTAAAAAGAGTCTCTGATTCTTGAAAAGGCCATAAACCATCAGAGAAGATGAACAATCCAGTAAGAAAACTGATTAATGAAAAAGCAAATGGAACATAGATCCGCCAAGTGAAATAAATTGGGAATTCATATGTTGGTGTGAATTCACCGATACCTAATGCTTGGAGTGTAAGAAGTGCGAGTCGCTGAAAACGTGGATATTCCCAAAAAGTATCTTTCTCTTTTGGCATACTCATTCACCCATACCTTCTTGTATATATGATATACAAGTTTAAAAATTTTTGCAGAGTTTTTGCAGTGTTTTTTTTTAACAGTGTTTTTTTTGACAGTCATTCTTCCACCCACGATTCTAATTTTTTACTCATTCCGAGTATAAAAGGCAGGTGTGTGTGTGTGTGTGAAATTTAAGTAACGGCCCAGTAAATTAAAAGAAATTTGTCAATGGTATTATTTTTCTTCCATTCTTTAGTTTTTGTTCAGTAAATTTTCTTTTTGTATGCTTAAATGCTAAAAAGCTCAATGAAAAGCTAAAGATACAAATAACTATCATTAGTTGAAATGATCCAATAAGAATTAGAAAATACGCTGTAAATGCAAGAGCAATCAATAATATTACAGGAACCACACCAAAAATATATGTCATTAAAATAATAAAGACAAAGATATCAATTGCAATATAGATTACTTCTAAAAATATGTAATAAGGAATGAAAGGTTTTTTTTCTCTCGTATTATTTTTCTTAGTTTCTAACCAATTTTCATAACATTGAATAAAATTAGTATGCCTTTTATAGACTGAATTGAGAAAATATTTCACTTTTCTGAGGAATTTAAGAAATCCTTCATGCTCATTAAGATAATTATGATTAATTTGTATAAAGAAGATTAACTCAATAAGTACTTTGTATAATACTAGCAATAAGAATAGTGTAAGTAATAGTATTTCTAAGCTTGCAGTTTCAAGTGTGTAGAGTAATTGAATTATGTCAAAGGTTTTGAAAGATAAAGAAACAATTAAACTGACTTTTAAAAAGGACATTAAGTCATCAGAAAACGCTTTTGTTATTTTAAAGTTGTCTTCTATGCCATTCACAATCTCTTTAGGTTCTAAATAAAATTCCAATTGATCTTTATAATTTCTATATTGAATTAAGGACAATGGAAGACTTATAAAGACAACAGCTAGAAATAGAGAAACCATCTGCTCCATTATCATCACTGGATCAGTTATTTGAACTAAAAAATCTAAAGAAAGTGGTAAAAAAGCAAAAGGGATGACAGCCCAAAGCGCATTAATTTTCAAATAACGATTGTAAACTGGAAAAGAAAAATCTTTTATATCTAATTTTCTCTCAATGACTCTTGGTGTAAGTTTAGCATCTTCATTATACTTTAATTCAAATGAAAGTTTGTGTAATGATTTAAACATCCAGATAAGTAAGTATTGGATAAGAAAAGATATGAAATAAATCAGGATTGCAACCAAAAAAAGTTGAAGAAAATACTCTAGGAATGTTATATTAAAAGAAGAAAAGATTGTAAGAATCAAGTACATAAAAAAAAGATCCATAATTAATGATATTAACAAGTAGTAACCCTGAGAAACAATTGGTTTTCCCGATAATCTGTTATAAAATCCTAAACTTATCAATAATACTATCAAAAAAAGTAATAATACTAAATTATGTTCTTTCGTAGTCTCAATTATGTAAGCATAAAGGATTAAGACAAGTAGCGGGAGAGCTATTATTAGAAACGAAAAACGATTCTGCAAAAATCTAGTACTCGTCTTCTCGTTCACACTTTATCCTCACCTATATGTTTTTTCATATAAGCCAATTTATAATCAACAAACTGATATTAAATATTTTACGAAACCAGAAGAGGAAAGAATCTTGTGCCAAGTGGAAATTAACATTTAAGAATTTTCAGGCAAGCTAGGAATATTTCTATAAATTGTCTCTTTGAATAAAATTTTCAATTCCAATTTAACTTTCAAACTTTACTGTGTTACTTTTTCGCATTACTGATATAGGAAATTTAACTGAAACTGAAAAGAATTATAAACTCCCATCTGAGTTTCCTCAATGAGTAAGATTCTACAATCAATTTAAGTTTATCAAGGAAATGAATAAATCCTAAATAATACTCAAATCTTTCAGTAAAAGGAGAAGATTGATTGGATGAGGTATGGGACGAATTAAACAATCTTTTTGATAGAATAAACAAAGAAAAGAACAGACGAAAATATTCAAAAGGATTTGAGGATAACATAAGAAGAATTATTGCAGATATTAATCTATTATCAGATATTACTGAAAATAAGTTAAAATCATTATCAAAAGACAAGATCCCAGTAACATTAGAATTAGATTGGGTAGATCCAGGAGATATTCAAATGTTGGTAGACTCTGGTTATGATTCATTTGAAATTCGTGAACATATAAAGGATTATGAATATGATGATGAGGATTATAAACGAGTCTTTAGACAATTAAAAAATGTCATTAATGAATGTGCGATGGTTGTTAGATTAACATTAAAGGAACTAAAGTTGATTAAATCTAATAAACAAGTTATAGAAACAGGAAAAAATCAAGAGAAAACAGATAATCAAAATGAAAGTGGAAAACTGACAAAGAAACAAGAAAAATCAAATAAAGATAATAGAGATGGAATGACTATTTTTATAAGTCATATCAGTGAAGAATCAGAGTATGCAAGTATAATTAAAAGATATTTAGAAGATAACTTTCTTAAAAAACTAAATATTTTTGTATTTACAGATGTCGAGAGTATCGAACCAGGAAGTCAATGGTTTAATAGAATACAGAAAGGAATTCAAAAATCAGAAATCATGTTAACACTCTGTAGTAGTGTATCTGTCAGAAGACCTTGGATTAATTTTGAAGCAGGAGCATTTTGGTTTAAAAAAATGATGCAAAGGGAATTTTTAATTCCAGTAATCTTACCTGGTTATTCAAAGAAAGAATTACCTACACCATTGAGTTTCCTTCAAGCAATTGAAATAGATAACGAAAAAGAATTGAAAAACCTATTTAGTCAAATTGCGAAAATTATTAAAGTTGACGTGCCTGAAATTGACTATTCTAAGTTAATAGAAAAGATTACTACAATTAAAGTTGAATATAAATCGAAAGAAAGTAAAAAGACTCAAGATATTAGTCTTGTCAATGATAGATTGGTTGGTATTAATGTAGAAGAAGTAAAAGATGTTTACAATAAATTACATGCTTCGATATTGTTAGGAAATGTTAGACAAGCAACATACAAAAATAGAATTCAAAGTATTGAAAAACTCGCAGACAATGAACGATGGGGAGAAATAAAAGTAATATTAGAACAAACGATAAAATTATCATCTTCTACAGAAAGAAAGGAATTGAATAAATGTCTGGGTAAAGATATAGTAGAAAAATACATACAAGATTATATTGAAAGAGAAAAAAAGCAAGTTTAAGAGTAAAATGAGGGCCCGAAGATAGCATTCTTTTTCGAATTGTTCACCAATTGTACTTTCACCTGGTTCTGACACTCAATCACCATGTTCGATCTTCCAATTTTCTCTGTACGATCGATTCTTAACATTGTACTGATTGTTTGTCCATTATCCACTTCAGCATTCTTCTTATGGGTTCTATTGCATTCTGTGGTGTCCTAACGAGACTATTCTTTTCACTCCATGTAGTATCAGTTCGTCCCTTATTGATTATTTTAATTTCTCTGTGTATAAGCATTGACTGATTTTATCGCTGTTTTCAGCTCGTCTATTGGTACCAGATTTACTACACGCCCACCTAATTTCTGTGAGAAGTCTACTAGTTCATCTATCTGTGATACTATCACTACTCCCTCGTTCTGTTCTCCTCCCATTACTTTACAGAAATCATCATCATAACTGTCGATACAAAAATAGACTAGTTCTCCAGGAATTTAAAAACTAATTTCTCAATTGGGAATGCTTTTGAATGATGACATTTGACCTGCTCCATGGAATTAATATTTTATAGCTGATTTCTGTTGCTAGATTGATGGAATATAGCTCAAAAGCCTTCAGGTATCTGAGTTGAGGTGTGTTAGATAAAATATCATTTCCGATTTTCTTGGGTTGAATTTCATCTTTGAGGAATTGGGATGGATGATTGTGAGTAAGGAAAATTATGATTCTGACTCTTTTTCATAAATTTCTGGATAATCCCATTGAAATGATCCTTAAAACGAATCTTTCTAATGTTTTGGGAGTTGATAGCTTTTTTGAATTCAATTAAAGACTCAGGAGAGTATAAATCTGCTTGTTTCTCTCCCCACAGTTCTTTAGGAACATGAATTTTATTCATAGGGCCAACCCAGATTGTATTCGTAACATAAGGTTTGATTTTTTCAATAAGCTTAACCACTCTTGAATCTAAAAAAGGTTCAATTGATACACTAGTTGCCCAGCCCTTTTTATATACTTCCTCAAGTATAAGTATTCGATCTTGAGCTTTGGAGTCTTCCCAAGGAAATAACAACAGCAGACTTAGAAGATGTTGATCCTGCCCAATATTCTTTTTATTGGGATGATGTTTTGGATTATGATGGGCCTTGGCCATGACCTATAATGCTCAAATGCTGCTATATCCACTCGAAGTTTTCAGTTGATTTGATACTCAACATTCACAATCGAGAAGTCTACCCATATAAAAAAATCCCAACTTCTGGAAGAAGAATTAAATCGGTTAAATTCCCCTAAACAAGACCCCACACCGAGATGAAGGATGATTGAGTGTAAAACCCTTTATATAATCTTTAAATACCCATGTCGCCATGTACAGCAAAAAAGCTTCTCAGGACGAGGTTTATCTCCTCGTCAAGCGGTTGAATTCCGATTGGAAAAGCAACGCTGAAATTTTCTTTTTTCGTTCAAAGAAGAAAATCCCAAGGAAAGATCCCCTCTACGGGGTGCGTGGAGCTTAACTTCATACTTTTTTAAAAAGGGGTTATAAAGATCCAAAACCTAATAAAGTGCTTTGATTTCACTAAAATTATCATTAATAAGAACCTAAATTTGTGGAGAGTAAAAGGAATGGAGAACCCAGATGGGGTAGGACGAGAACCAAGAGACTTCTTTAGTAACAACAACAATTCAAACTCTGAAGAACAGGAAGAAAAGTGGAAATTCGGTCATGATATGGATCACGGACACTCTGAATCAAATGAACAAACTAATACATGGGCTTTAGGGTCTATAATCAAAGGACACTCTTACAGGGAAGACTTTGGTCGATTAACCAAGCTTCCCAATCGCATCACCCAGGAGGAAACCAAGTTCAATGAACGCTTAATAGCGAATAATAGGACTGCGTCGATTTTGACTGAGTTCTTCCCGTTCAAGTGGTTGTTAGAGATTACCTCGACGTTTCGAAAGATGGATGCGAAAAAACTTGGGGTCAAGACACCTCGGGATCGCAGTCTCTCCTACTTGGGGTTTGTGGAAATATATCTGACTTCCCGAGGATTGACGATTCTTAACACCTCTCTTGAAGAAATTAATGAGTCATTAGAAATTGATCCACCCCTTACTAAGAATGAGATCCGCAATTGGAAGCTGAAGATCATCCACCTTGTCCCCGAGTTACGCGAAAAGTGGATCAGGCATCGAAAACAAGCGCATCATTTAGCGATAATGTCCACGGTTGTCCAAGTCATGAACCATGAGCTGGATCTGACAGCTTATTCTAAAGAGCAGATCTTCGAGATCAAACAAACAGCTCTATTAACTGCACGAAAATTTGTACTCAATCCTAAATCTCGCCATATCAAAAAACCTGAAGTGTGGGCACGCGTGATCTGTCTCAAGGCATTTAAGAATGAGATTGGTGGTCAAGGCGAAGTGAATTTTAAATGCCAGACAAAAGTTTTCCCGAGCTAGAGGTAATTTTGAGACAATTCTATCCACTATTAGACTCTAATGGTTGGGTGGAAAATGAGTTTGAAGAGACTGGGGAGAAAACTTACGAAATTGAATGTGATAATTTTCCTGTCCAAATAGATGACTTAACCCTGTATTTAGAAGCGGTCTTTCATTTAGTACCTGTTAAGTCCATCTTCCTTATTGAGACTTATACTACTTTATTCGAAAGTTTTCCAACACCACCGTATACAGATGAATCTGTATTCTTAGAAGATTTACGATCTAATAAAAAATTTGTAGAGAATTTGGTTGGAACCTTTGCACCTAACCACCCTGTTACAGCACACACTTCTAAGGAAATTGAGGTAATCTATACATATTGGAAAGAAACACAGAAGCATCACGAAGGGGGAGGTCGTATTATTTTCCCTGACACAATACGTATAGGGATCAAAAACTGTGTGCAGCGACTATTTAAGACACTTTCTTGGAATGTAATGATGTATGCGGAGTATTTGGATTTAATTCCAGTGATCCAAGCTCCGTGACAAGAGAATTATTGAAAAAGACTGATTTTTGCCTGAATGTTTGCCAACTACAGTCTTGGATCTCATTGTCACTATCAAAATTTTAAATAGTATAATGAAGTAATACTGATTAAAACCCTTTTCCTTAACATTAATAAGAATTTGTTGAGAGTGAAATAATGAAACATGAAGAAATTCAGAATGAGCAGAGAATATATATTAAAAATTGTTTTACTATCACAAAAGGAAAACAATCCAAAACGTATGATATTAGATTATCCTATCCCTCAAATACAAAGAATA
>JAEOTI010000617.1 GCA_016839955.1 Candidatus Hodarchaeota archaeon
AAGGAATTCAATTAAGTTCTTTTTTGCACATTCGACGATAAGATCGATTAAATCTGGTGAATCATTTTTTAACGTTTCAAGAAGACAAGCATTAATGTTTAATGTGATTTTTTGTTTACTATCGAGTAACTGTCTAAAAAATGGTTTATAAGAAACGTGAATGATGCGTTCTACCACTTTAGGATCTTGGGCCGGATAAGGAGGTTGGTAGGCATGAAAAATAAGGCATAAGTCTGGTTTTAGAGTCATTTGTGATCTTCTCTTAAAAGAAAAATGTCTACTGGATATTTTTTGACAGTTGATAATATTCCTATCGAAAAAGACTAACGTTAGAAAAACCGCAGATTTGTAGAGAGTTTTCATAAATTAATTTTGGTGATCTAATGTCAAAAGATAATCATTTTGGGTCCCTTGCCTTTGTTTTACACAGTCACCTTCCTTATGTTCTATTTCACGGTTCTTGGCCACACGGAATGTCATGGATTTATGAGGCCGCTGCAGAAACATATGTACCATTGTTAGAGGTATTTAATAGATTAAAAGGGGAAGGGTATAATCCTCATGTTACAATTGGACTTACTCCAGTTCTTGTAGATCAATTAGCAAAACCTGATTTTGTTTCAGGGTTTATTAACTATCTCGAGGAGAGACTTTCCGCATCCCAAGATGATCGTGATGAATTCGCGAGAACGATGCCTCACCGTGTTCACTTAGCAGAAATGTGGGAAAGGTTTTATTCACGTATCCTTGATTATTTTGAAGGAGAATGTAAACGAAATATTGTGGAACGCTTTCGAAACCTTCAGGATGAAGGCTTAATTGAAATAATAACTTGTGGGGCTACACATGGTTATCTTCCTCTATTAGGAACTGATACAGCTGTTCAGTCGCAGATTCACATTGGAACGAAAATGTATGAGCAGCATTTTGGAAGAAGACCCAGAGGGATTTGGTTACCGGAATGTGCATATCGACCACGATATAAATGGAAATCTCCGATCGAAAAAGATTTGGAACCCTTTGAGAGAATGGGGGTTGAAGAAGCCCTTTCTAAAGAGAATATTGATTATTTTATTGTTGATGCACATCTTATAACTGGAGCTGAAGCTAAAGGAGTCTATATCGAACGTTTTGAAGCGTTAAAAATGCTATGGGAACAGTTTAAAGATCAATACAAACCCACTAGCGATTTTAAGGGAACACCTTATGATATTTACTTAGTTGATTCTCAAGCTAAAAGACCCGTTGTATTCTTTGTACGTGATCCAGAGACTGGACTTTTAGTATGGTCGGGAGAACACGGTTATCCTGGAGATGGTTGGTACTTAGATTTTCATAAAAAACATTGGCCAAGTGGTAATCGATATTGGCGTGTCACTACTGCAAAAGCTGACCTTGCTGATAAAAAGGATTACGAACCAGATAAGATAAACTCACGCTTAGATGAAAATGCTTCTCACTTTAAAGAAAAAGTAAAAGAAGTCTTAATAGATGCTTATAACCAAAATAAGAAACCATCCATTGTATGTGCACCTTTTGACACAGAATTATTTGGTCATTGGTGGTTTGAAGGTCCGATTTGGCTCGAAAGAGTATTACGTTGGGTTGAAGACGACCCAGAAATTTCACTAACAACCTGTAGTAAATATCTCCAACAAAATCCTACACAGGTAGCATACAGTCTTCCAGAAGGTTCATGGGGAAAGGGAGGACATCACTACATATGGTTGAATGAATGGACAGTTTGGACCTGGCAGCGTGTTTATGAGTGTGAGAGGGTTCTTCCTTTACTCGCAGAGAAAGCCTTTTCCTCTAAGAATGAACTTGCTATCGAAATTGCAACCCAAGCTGTAAGAGAATTATTCTTACTCGAATCTAGTGATTGGCAATTCCTTATTAGTACCTGGTCTGCAAGAGACTATGCTGAAGGGCGCGTTGGATTGCATTATGACCGCTTTAAACAACTGAAATCTCTTTGTGAAAATGTTTTGGAAGGTGGATCTTTATCAAGAGAACAGCTTGAATTACTAAGACTTTACCAAGAAGAAGATGCTTTATTTCCTGAACTTGAATTAGAAGATTATATATCCGGATTGAAACTGTAATCCGCATTACTGGATAATTTGTAATATTGGGGGAGATTTTTAGCGTGAATGAGGACATTTTATACGTTATTGAAAGTAACTGGATGAAATTGCTCCCTTATCCATTTTTAGAACGACATTTTGGTATTTTAAAGGAGGAGATAGAGTCAATATCAGTGAATAATCTCCTTAATATTGGAGATTTTCCCGGATTGTTAGTCTTATGGCAGATTCTGTTAACCGACGGCTCAGAAAAAGAAGTTTACTGTTGGTACTCATCAACAACAAAAGAATTAATTATAGAGTCTTCAGATAGGGTGGCTGTTGAATTTATATGGGAAAATCCTGAGGATTTAAACACTTTTTTTCATTCTCTCTCATTTTGTGGGGATCAAGGAGAAGTTGCGTTTGTTTATGGATTACAAACTTCTATAGGAACTGTATTAAATTCCACAAGAGGGTTAGAGGAAACTACAAACCAGCATTTTGTTATAAATACCAAAGGGTTAGACATACGTGCTAAAGTATTTTCGAATTTAAATAAAGGACTAACAGAAGCAAAACTGGTTGCTAAAATTGCTTATGAAGGGCTCCATCCTCAAGTAATTGGTACCTTAGACATAATTGATGTTAAAGGAAAACCTTCTGGTACACTTAGTTTGTTCACACACAATCAAAATAATCTTCAAAACCTAGATTCTCTTACTGGTGAGGTTTATTCAAACTTTATAAACAAATTAATCACTAAAGAGGAATGTTTGGATTTTTTACATAATTACGTTGACTTAACGCTAGCAACTTTAAACCAATTTCATTATCAACTTGAAAAAATCAATAATTTTACAGAAAAATCAATACTTACCCTTAGGAGTTTCACCGACTATTTTTTACATTTACCCAAACGGAAAGAAATTCAAAGCTTTGGAATAGATATTGAAAAAAGCTTTTTTCAAGAAATAGATAATTTTGTTAACCATAACAATATTCAGCTGATCCATGGCGATATCTGGTGGCGTCAATTTGTAATTGACAAAAAAAAACACGTCTACATTTTGGATCTTGAAGATTCTGAAATTGGATTCCTTGGTTATGATATTGGGAGTTGGTTAAATAGTATATCTCAACAGGCGGAGTATTTTTCAAAAGATTTGGATGCAGAACAGTGTAAAATTATAAAAAAAATTGGAAAAACTATTATATCATCTCTAGAGAAAAAACTCAAAACATTTGACTCCTATAAACACATTTCACAAACGGAAATTGACCTAGGTCGTTATTTAAGGTCTATACATGAGTTAAATTATCTCTTAACGCATCAAACTTCTGAAAACTGGTTAGTTGAATTCATAAAAAATGAGGTTATAGAATTAACAAATCGCAAAGAAAAACCATTTGAAGTGGATATTACATAAAATATCAATAAAATTTCCTTTGGTCTTATATTAAACTTGTAAACTGAAAACCAAATTTATAAGGAGAATAAATACTTGACTAAGAAGACTACAGCAGTCGTACTAGCTGGTGGTGTAGGGTCACGGTTAAAACCTTTAACTTCAAATCGGCCCAAGCCATTATGCGCTGTAGGTAACCATCCAATGCTTGATTACGCAATTTGGAATCTCCAAAGATCAGAAAACATTAAAGATGTTATAGTAGTTGTTCGTTATTTAGGAGATCATATTCGAGACTACTTAGAATCTGTTAATCATTATGAAGACCTGAATATTCTTGTCCCTAATATTGATCCTTTAGATACTGCTGATGCGTTAAGGAAGGTCGCAAATTATGTAGAGGGTGATCAGATCGTAATTTCTATGGCAGATATTGTAACGAATATGTCTATTCCTGATTTTATTACATTTCATGAAGACAAGAATGCTTTTGCCTCGATTACGCTGAAAGATATGGAACGCCCCCGTCGATTTGGCGTAATTATGGTTGATAAACAATCTAGAATACAACTATTCTTAGAAAAACCCCAATCTGAAGAACTTTATTTTACTAGTCTAACATTTGCTCCTCGTGAACCTCAAGATTTGCATGCAAATCTGGTTAATACTGGAATCTATTGTTTTGACCAGAAAATACTAGAAATTTTGGATGAAGTCCAAGATTTAATGGATTTTGGGAAGCATGTGTTCCCGTACTTACTTCAGGAAGATTTATCCATCTTTGGTTGGGTTCAAGATTACTATTGGATGGATTGTGGTGATATTCAAGCATACCTTTGGGCTAATTATGATCTATTACGTCGCTGGGCGTGGCCTTTCTTACCAAAGGGAGAAGTGGATTACGGTGGAAAATGGATGGGAGAAGTGAAAATTGGAGAAAAAACTAACATTGAGGTAGAAACAGCAATAGATAATGGTACAACCATAGGAAATAATTGCTATATAACAGCAGGTTCAGTTGTGGGAGAAAATTGTAATATTGGAGATAATTGTGTAATTGATCGTTCTGTTCTCTGGGAAAATATTACAATTGAGGACAATGTTAATTTAAGAGAATGTGTCATCTGTGATGGAGCTATTATAAAATTTGGAACTTCTGTTGAGCGTTTCTCGGCTATTGGTGCAAATTCAATAATAGAGGAAAAATCTAGAATAGAAGCTGGTGCAAAAATCCTAACGGGACAAAATCTTGAATAGTTATTTCTCTCTAGCATTAACAAAACTAGCAAGATAGTAATTGTGGTGTGCAGATGTTAAAAGGAACAGGCATTGTATCTCGACGAATAGTTGGTGTAGCAAATAAAGGTCTTACTCCTGAAGTTGCTTCAACACTTGGAGCCATCCTTGGTTCACATCTTGGAACCAATTCTGTTGTTATTTCTGCTCGAGACTTTCGTTCAGATTCTCGAATGGTGAAACGTGCTTTTGCAAGTGGATTAATGTCAACAGGCGTTGATGTTTTGGATCTTCATGCTGCATCCCTTCCAGTCCTTCAATTTGCATTAAAACGATTCGGAGCTAGTGCCGGTGTTTCATTTTGCGGAGAGCACCATAGACCTGAGGCTATTCGACTAAGAATATTTGATTCAACAGGTATTGAAATTGGTCCTGAAAATATTTCTCTATTAAATGAGGGCGTAATTGACGAATCAAAGGTTAATAGGGTAGTAAGCAATGATATTGGCAAAATGTTAGCTACTGAAAATACTGAAAGAATCTATCGTACCGCTTTACTAAACTACATCAGAAAGGAACGTATTCAAGCAAAAAAATTGAAAATAGTGATAGATTGTGCATTAGGTACCTCCTCGCTCCTCTTTCCAAGCATTCTTTCAGACTTAGGAGTAAAAGTCGTAACTTTAAATGCTTATGCGCCAACTCACGTTCCTGAATCCTTACCAAACCCAACATCCCTGAAAACTATTGAAAAAACGGTGCTTGCAACGAATGCGGATCTTGGTGTTGGCCTAGATGTTGAAGGGGGACGCTTACTATTAGTGGATGAGAATGGATCTCTGGTCGTTCCTGACATTACTGCTGCTTTATATCTTACAAAGCGATGTGAACAACCAAAAGGAAATACTGTTGTTGTTACGGAAACAACATCTGATTTGATACCTACAAGGATTGCTGAAGGTTGTAAAGTTGAACGAGTAAAAGCGATTAATCCCGGAGCCGTCTCTAGAGGAATTCGCGAGTCTCGGGCATTTGCTGGCGCAACCGATAAAGGTCAACTATACTTCCCTTCCTTCACAGCCGAGTCTGATGCATTTTTAGGCGTCCTTTGGATTTTAGAATTAATTGCTACTGAAGAAAAGCAGCTCTCAGAAATAATTAGTCCAATTGCGGCAAATAGTCCTGCTGTAGCCAAAGAAATGCCTTTAGAGGAGACTCAATTTGAAACAATCCTTCATGGGCTCTACAGTTATTGTAATAGTCCAAAGGAGAATAGAGTTTTTGCCATTGACACTCTCTGTGGAGTAAAAGTTGTTTTTCTTGAAGAAAACGCACAAAAGCCCACAGAAGCGTTAAAGGGATGGGTTCATGTTCACCCAGGAAAGGTCAATCACGCAGAACTAACGATTGAAGTGAAAGAAGAATTTAGTGTAAATGACATCGCTAATCAAGCTATAGACTTAATTAAAATGATTCAACAAACCAGAATTCCCTAAAAATTGGATTTAGTTTAAATAAAAAACCAAGTTTCTTTGGTTCATTTGGTAAGATTCGAATATAAAATGTTTTGACTGATTAAATAAAAAGCTATAATGGGCTTCTAGATGGACTCCTTAAGTGAAAAAATCCCTCCGAGAATTGATAGACTTGAAGAATTAGCCTTTAATTTATGGTGGGCATTTAGTCCAAAAGCAAGAGAATTATTTAGAAGAATTGACCACCCATTATGGAGAAAAACGGGTCAGGATCCCGTTAAAATGCTAATACAATTAAATAAAGATCGACTAGAGAAATTATCTCGCGATCCTTCCTTGTTAAAACTATATGACTCAGTAATAGTGGATTTTGATTCTTACCTTGGTTCTAATAACGTTTGGTTTAGTCAGGAATATAGAGAACACTCTCAAGCACCCATTGCATTTATATGTGCTGAATTTGGAATCCACCAGTCATTGCCAATTTATTCTGGGGGATTGGGAGTCCTAGCGGGGGATATTTGCAAAGAAGCTAGCGATTTAGGAATTCCAATTATTGGAATTGGATTTATTTATCCACAGGGCTACTTTCGCCAAAAAATTCCTTCTCATGGATGGCAAGAAGCTATTTATGACCAATTTGATTTTTCTAATGCGCCAATCCGTCCCGTTATTAGGGATGGTAAGCAACTAGTTGTTTCGGTAAAACTTCAGGATCGAGAAATTCATGTTCGAGTTTGGTACATTACTATAGGTAGAATTACTGTTTATTTAATGGATACTGACATTGAGAGTAATGCACCGTGGGATCGGGAACTCTCAGCTCGTTTATATTGGGATGATCAAGACATTCGTTTGCGATGGGAGCTTGTATTAGGTTTTGGCTCTGTAAAAGTTCTCGAGGCTTTAAAAATTAAACCTAAACTATGGCATATGAACGAAGGCCACACTGCTTTTCAATCCATTCAGAGGATCAGTCAGTATATGAAAAGTGGGCTCTCTTTTTCTGAAGCCAAAAAGCAAGTAGTGGAAACTAATAGATTTACTACTCATACTCCAGTCCCAGCCGGACATGACGAATTTCCATTTGCTACAATTGAGAACTATTGTAGTAATTTATGGGAAAATGATTTTAGCATTACCCGTAGAGAATTCATGGAATTAGGATCTGTTGGAGATAAAAGCTTTGGTCAATTTAATATGACTGCCTTAGCGATCAATACATCAAAAGTCATAAACGCTGTGAGTGCTCTAAATCAAGAAGTTGCTTCAGAAATGTGGAAAGATTTGATGCAAAAATCTTTCAAACAAAACAAATTGAAGGGAATCACAAATGGAGTTCATACTGCCACTTGGGTTTCAGGTTATATGCAAAATTTATTTTCCAAACATTTAGGCTCTCGGTGGTATGATCAACATGATTTTGAAGATTTTTGGACACGACTTGATGATATTCCTGACCGAGAGCTTTGGAAAACTCATTTAATGAATAAAAATCGGCTTTTCGACTTTATTAGAGAAAGAAATCGGTTTGCTAGAGTATCAATGAATATGAACCCAGACCAAATTATGGCATCAGGTGTACTTCTAGATTCTCAGGCTTTGACTTTGGGTTTTGCTCGAAGATTTGCAACATATAAACGACCTAACTTAATCTTTAGGCAACTTGAGCGACTTAAAAAGATAATTTTAGATCCTTACAGACCTGTTCAGGTGATTTTTGCTGGCAAAGCACATCCTGCTGATGATCCGAGCAAACATCTCTTACAACAAGTATATGAATTTGCAAAGAACCCAGAATTAGGGGGTAGAATAGCCTTTTTAGAAAACTATAACATGCAAGCAGCTCGATATCTCGTTCAAGGAGTGGACGTCTGGTTAAACACCCCTAGACGACCATATGAGGCTTCAGGAACATCTGGCCAGAAAGCCAGTATGAATGGTGTCCCTAATTTTAGTGTACTTGATGGTTGGTGGGATGAAGGTTATACTGGTGCAAACGGTTGGGTAATTGGCCAGAAGGATAGTTTTAATGACTTAAATAAACAGGATGACCATGATGCTGAGTCCTTTTACAGTATTTTAGAAAATGAGATTGTTCCACTCTTTTATTCACGGAAATCGAATGAAACACCACATGAATGGGTGAAAATACAAAAAGAAGCCATCAAATCCTCTATTTCTAGGTTCTCAGCACGTAGAATGTTAAAAGAATATGCTAAAAAATCCTATTTTCCTTCTAATTCTTGAATTCTTTTTCTGACTGTTTGTAGGTTAGGTTATTCAAAGAGTCCAGTTTTATCTGAGGTAAAAACAGGTTTGAAATGTTTAATTGCTAGATTAACGTGAGATGTTTCTTCAGATGGATCAACTAATCCCCTGATTGTAATATCAGAGAGTCCTAAGAGAACTTGATCCCGAATATCCGTTCTTAATAACATGTTCTCGTCTTTAAAAGATTGAATTATCCCATCCATTATTTCTGGATTGTTTTTTACGAATACATCCAACTTCTTTGTAAAATTTTGATCAAGTTGAGGACTTAAAGGACCTACTAGCTTTTTCTCTCCTTTTTCACTGAAAATTTGAGGGAGGAAAAATTGGAAACGAGGTTTTTTCTTTTTTGATCTGTAATCTGCAACATAAATAGGAATATATACCAAAGAAGGATGAGAAGGAAATTCTAGTTGGAGAGTTCTACTGTGAACCTCTTCTAATAATTCAAGATGCTGTTCTAGTTTAACCAAATTTTTCGTAATATGAGAAATTGTGCTCTGATGTTCCTTTGTAAGATCTGATATAAACTTACTAAACATTCTATCGGTTTTCTCGCCTGATTTCTTATGATCCTTCAACACATTATCTAATTCCTTGACTTTGTCTTTGTACGTTTTTTTCATCATCGATAATTCATTTTGAATTTCTTTTTTCTGAGTTTTTAGTTTTTGACTTTGAGAGTTTTGGGACATTTTTAATGCGTTGATGGTTTCTGTTAAAGCTACTTCTTTTTCAGCTAATTTCTTATTGAAATCAATTTCTAAATCGTTTTTTCTTTTTTCATTTCTCTCTAAAAGAGAATTATGGGCATCTTGATGAAGTGTAAGGTGTTTTTTACGTATTTTTACGGCTTTATTTCGAAATTGGTCAGTAATACTACCTAATGATTGAATAAATTCCAGTAAAGTATGCTTACTCTGTCTTAATTTGTTTAGGAGATTTTTCCAATAATCTTCTTCTTCCAGCATTGTTTCCTTTCCTACAAATTTCGACACAACGGGTAATTGCTCTTTCACTTCGGTAGATTTCAAAAAATAGGGAAAAAAGAGATTCAGAAATCTATAACTAAGTAAAAATTGAAAATCTGATTTAATGGAATCGGATTCACTACTTTCTTTGCCACAGTCTATGTATATTTGTAATATCTTTTGAAAAGAATCAATATTGATTTCACTGAGTGAATGTAGCTCTTTAAGGCTAGTCAATTTAGCATTAAATCTTTTTGTCCATTCAACAGTGCTTAGATTAATTATGTAATCGGTAGGTTGGGCGTCTTCTGTGAACACACCTGTTCCACAGATAGCAAAGTTTTCATTAATCCAAATTGGTAGTACGAAATAAGCTAATGCACGAATATGTTCAGGTTCGCCTTTAAGAAACCCGCCTTTTGAACGATTTTCTTCAATAGCAAGAAACATTGCAGCATAACCTTCAGCCTTAGAAACAGTTTTTTTTTCTTGGTCTAAGACAAAAGGAAGAAGATACTTCCCCATCTTCAATAATCTCCATTTGAATTCAATAATTATACTCTTTTTAAGAGTTTAAGCATAATACGATATCGATTACTAGATTTTATTCCTTTTATAAGAGAATATTGGCTAATTAATTTAAGAGTTAGAAGATAAAAACCAAAAAAAAGAACAAGTTTCAATATAATTTACATACTGTAATAAAGGAAAGATTCTTCATTTCACTCTGATTTTTGAGTTCGAGAACGATGCCTCATCAACTTACTTCGCGAGTGGCTGATTCAGACCGAATTAAGCTACGAATTGCCTTTGTAGGTCTGAAGCAAGGTGGAAAAACGTCAATTTTAAAAAGACTGGTAAAGGGAGATTTTGGTCCCACAAAACCTACTATGGGATTTAATGTTGATTCATTTGTTTATAGGGGCATTTCAGTCCAAGCTACTGATCTGGGTGGTCAACAGGTATTTATTGATGCTTTTTGGAAAACTTTTATTCCTCAATCTGAAGCTATTGTCTTCGTAGTTGACGCAACCAACTTAGTTTTACTCCATCAAGCGCAAGAAGCTTTGAATATGTGTGTATCTTGGTCAAGAGCTCGTCCACTCTTAGTAATACTTGCTAATAAGCAGGATCTTCCTCGTGCAATCTCAAAAACAGAAGTGATAAGAAGGTTCAAACTTGAGGAAATAACGAGTGACGTTATAAGCGCAGTAGAAGTCTTTGCTACCTCTGCAAAATCTGGTCTTGGTATCCATACCGCGTTTGGGTGGTTAATTAGCAACTTAACTGGAGACATTGAACTACCAAGAGTTCGACTAAATTCTATCCTAGTTTTTAGAACTTCAAAGAAAAATGACATTGGTGGAATTATAAGAATTCAAAATGATATGCGAGAACCAGAAGTAGCATTTGGGGTACGTATGTATGATGATCTGAAGAATTTACTTTATCAAACAGAATCCACATCTGATGGAATTTGTTATATTGATGATAATGATCGTATGAGGTATAAAATTATTCGTGTTCTAGATCCTGCCTCACGCCTTGGTTGCTTTACAATTGTACATGCTGATGACCATCCTAATTCTTCTGAAAATGTAACAAGAGAAGCATTAACAATTATTCTGGAAACGTATCCTGGGATCGATTCTGATCGAGTTTTACAACAGGTACGACCATTTCTTACTTTACCTGAACATGAATCACCAGAAGAAAGGGGTTCACAAACATTACCTACAGTAGATACTGATTTGCAGGCTGAAACACCCGATTTTGCTCCAACAGTTGATGATGATAGATTGGTTCGTCCTTCTGAGCGAATAGCACGGGACCGAGGAGTTTATGTTGACCCTATTGAAGAGAAACTAATTCGACCTTCTGAGCGATTAGCAGTAGATACTACACGTACATCAACAAGAGGTGCCGATGTTGGGTTCTTCACAAAATTATCCGTTATAGATCGTATCAAAACGATTGAAAAGAAAGGTTTGCATGGTGTACGAAGGCCTCGTGAGTAAATTATTCTAAAAAAGAAGCTCCTTCCCCAAAAAATATAGATTCGGTGAATTAACCTCTACTTTTTGGTAACATTGGATTAAGCCAATTTATAAAGTCACTAGGATTGCGAGTCTGTGCAATTACTTTTCCAGGACCTTTAAGATCAAGAACTAAGCCTTCGCCAGAGAAAATAGTGCTCTTCCAACCTCCAACTTTACGAATATTGTATTG
>JAEOTI010000618.1 GCA_016839955.1 Candidatus Hodarchaeota archaeon
GGAACCATATGCAGAGGGGACGTTCAACCATTATCTCTCGACACTGGAAACTATTGGACTTGTGGGACGGGTAGCTACCAGAGCAAAAGGGCGCAAAAATACCCACATGCGGTTGACCATTCATGATGTCCCCGCAGCTGTCCTGATGGAACGGATTGAAGTCTTTCTGTCTAACCGATTGCAGAAGAACCGATGAGAAAGGCAATGCTTCTTATAATGCTCCTTATAATAACACTGATAATGTCCTTGATTGGAAAAGGTGAGTAGTGAAGCGTTCACGATACAGTTTCTTGGATTACTTCATCTACTGTTTTATGACAAGAACGATTATTTTGACTCATCTACTTCCATTGTCTTTGCAGACTTATGAAACTCAAGAGAACCATTACAGAAGAGGCAGGTATTTTTTCCAGCCTTGATGCTGTCTAAGTAACAGTCAAGACATTGAGAACGATTACAACTCGTACACTCGTAGTACGATTCATTCATTTTCGAGTGATACTCTGAACATAATTGGCAATAGAAACGTTCCTTTTTCGGAATCGGTCTTTCAATCTGCACTGGCTGATCTAGTTCATCTATAAGAAGCTTTAATTTCTCTTCTAAATCTATGTAAAGCTGTTTGATCTCACGAGTATCGTATTGAATCTTTCTTTGCAAAGACTCTAGTTTGTACTTCTTCACTACTGGTTCGATTGATTCTAATTTTTTTAATGCCTGGTTATATCGTTGTAAGGCATTATCTATTTTTCCTTGTTTAGCTAGTTCCTTTATCGAATGCTTTTCTAGAGTAATTTGGGAATAACTGGCTAATACATCCATATCACGGATTTTTTGTGGTAACTTGAGATCACTTCTTTTTTCTTGAACTTTCCGTCTCATAGGAATTAAAAGAGTAGATTTTACCTCTGTCAGTTGAAAATCCTTCTCAATAACCTGGAAGATCTTTTTGGCCTGTAAGAAATCTTCATCATGGATTTTTACATTGGCCTCCTGAAGTTTCCTTTTTATTCTCGTAAGTAGATCCTCTAACTGCTGATTTTGTCTGATTGTCCGGCTATCATGTCTAGTATTAGCTGAGGTTGACTTTACCGAAGTGTAACCTGTACTTGGACTCCTTTTTTTTAATTTTATGGATTTTATTACCAAAAAAATGATTAGGAAAGAAAATAGGGGTGCTACCCAGATTCCTATTACTGTTAAAAATCTTACATTTGCTGAAATATCACTTAGACTAAATATAAGAATAGAAAGTACGTACAAAAGTGGCCAAATGCTCGTTACGAAAAAGAATACAAAACTTAGATTTATTTCATAATCGTAAAAGGATACTACTGAGGTAAATATTATGAAAATTATAGCAATAATGATCCCAGTAATGATGTACCAAATACAGAATATTAATCGTCCTTCTTTCTTAGCTAAGAACTCATTCAATTTAGCTAAGAACTCATTCAATTTATTCAAGGCGCTCATTTTTACCCCAGTTTAGTGAAACTTCAAAAAATTGACGATGAACTACTTCCCTACTTAGGGATAAGGTTATACGGATAAATTTCAACCTTGTTGACTAAGATGTCTTTGAGGATTGATTCATGGGAATCAATTACACTTTTAACTATTTCATTTATCCTTCTTTCTTTTATTTCATTGTTTTTGTCTATTAATAGGAATACATCACAATCTGTTATGGGTTTACCTATCTTTGAACATAATATAACAGAATTGGGATTTTGACATTCTTCAAATATCTCCTGAGCGATTCTACTCGCCCAAATATTGTAGAAGTTCCCTACATGACGGTTAGGATTTTTTCCCGCGATTGCCTCTAGGGTTTGAGGCCGTAATGGAGCAATAACTCCTGTCCCTCTATTACCACGGCCGACCTGACCATCATCGCCATATTCAGCACTAGTTCCTGATACAGTGATATAAAGGCATTTCTCATTCGTGGGATCATCTGCAGAATTTAGTAATAATTGTTCAGGTTGAATATCAAAAGCTGAGCTTATCTCTTCAATTGTAAATTGTTTGGTGTTATGGTATTCTTGTACTGAATCAATGTATTTTGAAATAAAAGCGGCTGCTATATTGAAAAACATTTCTCCACCCTTCCTACGGCCCATGACTTTGACATCGGTTCCCATGAAAGGATGATTAGTCCGAAACTTCCCAGTAAGAAATTTTTCTATCTTCAACACTGATTTTTCTAATTTTGTCAGAGGGTACCAAGCTGTAGCGAAGGATGTGTCATTAGCTGACGGCGGGGTTAATTTTTTATCTTTAGAAAGATCGCTACGGAGCGCTGGAACACCAGCTTTCACTTTGTTTGTTGTTACCTCAAATTTCAAATCTGGTCCAACATTCCGCAAGAAAACCTTCTTACATTGTTCTTCCGCCAGCTCTTGGAAAGGAATCCTGTGATTTTCTACCTCTAAAATTCCCCGTCCAACAAAATCTATAATGATTGGATCAATGATCTGGCCTCCCCCCCATTCCCAATCTGCTGCTCCTGCGCAGAGCGTCGTTTTATCGAAATTATGATGATGAATTATTCCAAATTTTTTTTGGGAATATCGAGAGTACTTTATACTAAGTGATGTTGTCACAGTATCTACTAGAGAATCAGGATGACCCAATCCTTTCCGTTCTGCAATCTCAAAAGAGAGAGCAGATGGATCTATTTGCATATTTCTTTCTAACCAAATTTTACTTTCCCTCATGTCTCCTGTCTCCAACAGATGTTGAATCGGTTTTTATAACAAATTAGTCTCAGAATCATGCCATCCTTCCTCGTTACAAAAAAGACATTATAAGTAGTCTTTAAGCTTCTTTTCCCTTGTTTTTGTCTCTCTAGTCCTGATTTTACGTAAAAATTTATTCTTACTTAAGAGGAAACCCTCAATTAGCTGTTTCTCTTTATTACCCATTAATAATGTCTCGGCAACAGCTTGACAAAATTGCCAAAATCCTTGTTGTGAGGCAATATCACTATTTTCAAGAAAATGATCCAATTCCACCCTCTTCCTAGTCTCCCAAAGGATAAGGGCCTTATGCATCGTTTCAACAAATGTATCTGTTCGTCTAACATTTTTCCTTCCCCTAGAATCGAGGAGAGAGATTCTTCTTCTGCTTTTTTTTACAAAACCATCTCTTCCCCAGAGATTTTCTAAAGCAACCCCAAAGCAGTTAGATAATAACCTAGCTTCATCGTACTCAACTTCATTATCTAAATAAGCCCATCGAAATGTTAAGTAGAATTGGGA
>JAEOTI010000619.1 GCA_016839955.1 Candidatus Hodarchaeota archaeon
GTTGACAACATCGATATCCGAAAACATCCCATGATGGGTTCAGAAGATTTCTTTTATTTCGGGGAAAAGATTCCAGCTTGTTTTATGGTCCTAGGCTGTTTGAATGAGGAGAAAGGGATCAAATACACAAATCACCATCCAAAATTTGACATTGATGAGGAATGTATGGCGATCGGAGTTTCGCTCCTTGTGAAATGTGTTGAAAGCTTCAATAAATTTCATAAGAAAAAAACGAAATTTCAAAACGAAATCGCCAATTAGAGTAAAACACATTTGTAGATTTGCTATCTAAACTCGTCTAACCTTTGTTGTCTAGGGAATTTTTTACCTCGTTTACAAAGAGTTCTTAACGGACAAATAGGGCATTTTGGAATTGGTAGACAGATTAAAGCCCCAAGATCCATGATTCCTTGATTAAAATCAAATATATCTAGTTTTAGGTTTTCAGGAGGTAATAAGTTATCAACGATACTCCATATCGTTTTCTCAATCTTTGCATTCATTAATTCCTCTCCTAACCCAAAAACTCTCCTGATAATTCGTTCCACGTTCGTATCGACAATAGGTGCCCTTTTCTTAAATGCAAAAGAGAGAATTGCTCCAGCAGTATATTTCCCAACACCTTCAAGCGCAATTAAATCCTCAAAAGAATTTGGAATGGCGCCTGTGTATTTCTCGACAATTGTTTTAGCAATATTATGAAGCCATTGGCCTCGAATTTTGTATCCAAGACCATCAGTTACAGCTTTAACATCCTCTAGGTTGGCATTTGCTAATTTGTAAATAGTTGGAAACCTTTCGAGGAATTGTTTGAAAAAGGGAATTACAGTTTTAACTTGTGTCTGATGTAAGAATATTTCTGAAACTAGAATATGATAAGGATCATCTGTACTTCTCCAAGGCAAATCTCGTCCAAATTTTCTATACCATAGTAGCAATTTTGAACGAAAGTTTTGTTTGAAGTTATTTGAAACATTTATGGGATCCATAAAGCGTCAACAATCAATATTCTAACGATTTAAGGAATCATCTGATTTTGGCAAATTATTCCATTTTCTTCTCACAGTCATCAAAACTCCCAGTATGGTTGTTTAAATATTCTAAGACGCTCTGCAATCACGCCCCAGTGCTCTAATTCATGCTGTAAAAGATGATAAATAACTCCCCTTATTGAAAATTTAAGATTATCGAATTCAATTCTGGTTTGAATGGTTTCAAAATCTTGAGTTTCTTCGATTAAATCAAGAACGATTTGGTCAACCTTTTTCCAATTTTCAAGGATCTCTTCCAATGTATACCAAGTTTCTGCTTGAGTGTTATTATCTACTCCAATAGGAGAAAATTCAGTGGTTCGGTCTCCTTGCGCGACTCTTCGAACCCAAAACTCCTGGACAAAGATCATGTGTCGTATAATTTCTTCGATGCACCACTTTTGTTTAGACGACCGTTTTCTTAAAACTTCAGGAGAGATTTCTTTAAGTTTCGAAAAAATTGTCTCACGATGCCGTTGTTGTGCCTCCCACAAATAGTTCCACAAAAGATTCACCAATTTGAGAAAATTTGCCAGAAACCTTTCATTTCTAAGTAAGTGAATTCTTTATATCTAAATTGACTTTATTTGGAATTCTTAACATAATATCTATAGGAGTCGTAAAATAAAATGAGTAACCTTATTTGTACTGTTTGTTCTCACTCACAAGAAATTCCAATACATTGTGGGCAGAAAATGCACGTGGAAGAAGTAAATGGGAAAGAGAAGTTGGTTTGTTGGATGGGCCCAGAATGTGGGGAAATAGATATCCCGCAACACTGTGATAATCCTATGACAACCAAATAATTCGCTCTAATAGAATTAGAGAAACTTCAAATACTCTGGTAAGCCATATTGAGTCATTAACCTGTTACGTGCATCATTTGCTCCTTCTACCATCGCACGTAGCATCATATGGAGTACTCTGAAGTCATTGACAGGTCTTAAGCCACAATCTGGTCCTATCATTAGATAATAAGGACCGACTTCACCAAGTTGTTCAAAGAGATAATTACCAATAAAAATAATACGATCTCGAATAAGTTTACGGAGCTTATTTTCAGCTATTCCGGATGAAAGGTCATTTGAAGAAAATTGTTTGTCTGCATGAACTTCTAAAACACCTAACGTTACCTTAGCTTTGCACTCATTATTATATGCATCAATCATCATATCAAGGGCATTTTTAAATGCAGGGCGAGCTTCTTCAGTGGTTCCTAAAGCCTTCAAATCACGATTTCCTACCTCTAGAGATACAAAATCCCAAGGCAGTTTTGGAAGATCTTCAAAGAGAGTAGAATAGTTATCACTGTAACATGTATGGAAACCTATTTTTACATCATTCTTCCGAGCTGTTTCACCCACAGCCTTGAAAAATAACTTATAACCTTCCAAAAACAGCTCTCGCTCATAAGGTTTTGAAGTATTCGCAGGTTCATCAAGAGAAATGAATTTAGCTCCAGCTTTCACCGCATCTAGCGTTTCAGGAACGAAAACATTCTTAATAAGGTCGAAAAAGAATTGTTCACTTCCTTGGGGTTTCACTGTCCAATCAAAGATTGTATAAGGTCCTGTAAGGCATAATCGTAAGGGTTTTTTAGTAATTTTCATTGTACATTCAAATTCTTCGATAGTAATAGGGTTTTTTCGTTGTATTGGAACATTCTGAACTCGTACACCTGGACGATAAAAACGGTCATCAAAAGAGCGGATATGTTGATCTTCCAAATAAATCCCTTTAATCTCTCTCACAAAGTGTTCATACATTTCTCTACGAAATGCTTCGCCTGTATAGATAAAATCTAGACCAGTACTTTCTAAAAATCGGATATTAAATATTAATCGTGAATGAAGGATTTCTTTTTCCCATTTCTTGTTTTCTTCATTATAGGATAAATTTTCCTTCAATTTCTGTATAAAAGATTCAATATTTGGATCTGTAATTTTTAATCGGTTCCACCAATAATAAATTTCCTCAATATATTTCTGATGAATAGATTTTTTTTGTAGGGCAAGAACGGTTGCATTGAGTTTTCTAATGCTTCCAATTTCATGTGTAGGAAATAATCGGTAAAATTCTTTAGCAACCATTTCAATTATCGCCTTCTCGTAATTCTTTCAAGCAAAACCCAATGGTTAAAAGTTTTTCATCAGCAACAACTCTTGGAATTGTTTCCAGTCGGGTTGTGGGTGCTATAATAAGGTTTTTTATTGATA
>JAEOTI010000086.1 GCA_016839955.1 Candidatus Hodarchaeota archaeon
ATCGCCCGGCAGCCACGCGCTAACCGATAAGTGCTGAATGCATCTAAGCACGAAACGCACCTCGAAAAGACAGATCCATTTTGCTCGCATCGAAAGACATGGGGATCGGCGACGATAACCATGAGCGGGTAAACGAGTGCTGGGATAGAAGATCCCGTTGATAGAGCAGCAGTGTACGCGTGGAGGTTTCGACCGACATGCTCAGCTGGCTGCCACTAATCGCACAAGGGCTAACCGTGTGGAAATTGAGATGTTCCTATCGTCAGTTGGCTTAAGGAGTCAGTAGCTTCAGTTTTAGAGCAAGCGGTCTGGTGTCTGTGAGCTGTTCTTCAATTCTTAGCTTGGCAGTTGTTGATAATTATGGTTGGACAATGTGAAATTTGTGGAAAAAAAGCCTATAGAACCGCTAATAAATACGATAACTTATGTTATAATTGTTTAAACAATAAAAATAGGTTCCAATTAGGAAAACGAAGACATAATTATTTTCCTCCGAGCATCACTCAACCATTTAAACTCAAAAAGAGAGTTTACAAAGTTAAAGCTGGATTAAGTTATGATGGTGGTTATGGAGAATTAACCACTGACAAAAATAATACTGAATATGGCGGAAGATTTTCAAAAATTGGACTGAGACCAGTTAGAAGAAGAAGATAGTCAGTTATAAATGAGAGTAAGATTAGAATAATTAATGAGAAAATACTACTTTCATAAGACTCAAGAGGGAATCAGAATTTTTTGTATAACTAGTCTTTTATCGTCAGTTGGCTTAAGGAGTCAATAGCTTCAGTGTGAGAGTTAGCGGTCTGATATCTGTCAGCAGTTTTCGCATTTTCGGAAGAAAATATTGTCATGGGAATCAGATGAGGAAGGAAGCAGCAGTACCGATGTGGTTTTTTTGGTGAAGATTTCAATAGAGTTTGACAGGTTAGAGTTAAAGATTCTATTAGACTGGATACCGCTTATACAAGGGAAGAAATCCGTCTATTTATGGGATTATAGTATTAAACAAGTAACAGATCAACCAGTTGTTTATCGATTTATTTTTCATCATCCAGAAGTTGGTATTGTAACCGTGTATATAGGTGAGGGTCGTTCGTTAAATGGCCCAATGAAAAATAATCTTGTCTATCAATATAGTCGAAAAAGCACTGGACCAAAACGAGAGGAAGTCAGAACTTACATTCGAAATAATTGTGATAGATGGAAAGGTTGGACAGAGCTTCTAACAATTGTTTCCCCAAAAGTTGATTTGTCTAAAAAGAAGGATCGTAAATTCCTTGAAAAATTATTAATTGGCGCTTATTATCAGGAACATCAAGTCCTAAAACAGAGAAATCTAGATATTCCTCAATTTTTAAACAAAGTAAGGTAAAAAATACCCTTTTTAGTCTTACTGAGCCTGATTTTTCCTTAAATAAAATAAAAATGAAATATTTTAATCCTAAAACTATTCTAAACTAAGTATTTGAGTTGTCAAAGTATGTTGGATGACATATTACAGAGTATATTCGATATCTCTTGCAATTCAGACTCTTCAGGATATTCACATGCTACATGAAGGACAAAATCCGAGATTGAAAATGAAATAGATGACCTTAGGAGCTTAAACTTCAATTAAAAACAACTAATTTGGTCACGATTTATTCTCTGTATAGATCTCCAAACTTTTCTTAGGGAACGAGATTAACAAATTGTCCTTATAAAATTGCATTTTTTTTCTTCTATCAATCTTTAATTCTTTAATCTTCAGGCGAAGTTTAGCGAATTACTCTTTCTTTATTCCTCCTGAATTAGTATAAACTTAACTATTTGAATGGGATGGATTGAACTGCAGATACAAGAGAGAATCTTTAATGAATTCATTAACTGTCTGAGAAATGATGGACAGACTCCTAGTTCAGTTATTGAAAATTTAATAACGCTTTGGCAAACCTCAAGTGATTTTTCTTACGACGAACTTCAAATCATCGTTGAAGAAGGGAGTAAAAATGACGGTTAATATTAGAAAAATTGACATGCAGGCTTTTAGAGGGATTCCAACTCTTGAACTCTTATTAGAGGGTAAGAGCTTACTTATTAAGGGAGAAAATGGGACAGGAAAAAGTTCTATTGTAGATGCAATTGAATTCTTTTTTAGTGGGAAAATTTCCACATTGGAAGGAATTCAAACACTGTCACTTTCTCGCCATGGCCCTCATGTTAATTTCTCTAGTGATGATGTCAAAGTTGAAATTCAATTTGACCCTGGAAATATTTCACTTGAAAGAACTTTCACAGCCACTCCAACTCCTCCAAGAAATCTTCAAGCGTATTTTGATACCACTCAAAAAGGTACTTTTCTACTTCGTAGGGCGCAAATCTTGGAATTCATCCAAAGTCGTCCTGCAGAACGATTCCGGGCAATTGCTAACATCCTTGGAATACAAAGAATGGATCAAATTGAGCTTAACATGAAAAGACTTCGTGACGATTTCGCTAGTATGGTAGATTCCAAAAAAGCTCAAATAGATGATATTATCAATGAAATTTCTGAAATTTTGGAAGTTGAGGTTTCAAATGAAAAAGAAATAATCCCAATATTGAATGAAAAGCTCTCTGCTGTTAAATTAGCGTCTATCAATGATTTTATTGAGGCTAATCGATATTTTGAAGACTATATTAGTAAAATAAAAGAATCTAAGACCCTAGAAAAATATAAACTTCTGGCAGATATCATCGCTGAAGTTAAGAAACCGGTTATTAAGGAAAATTTAATTTCTAAGTATGAAGTTTTAAATCAAAAAATTACTCATCTGCTAAGTCTCGAAGCAGAGAAAAAGCTACTATATGCAAAAATTTTGGAAAATGGTAAAACTTTAATTGTACAAGAGGAAATGAATACCTGTCCTCTCTGTGAACAGGATATTAATAGAATAGATTTACTTCAACGTATTGATAACCGATTGAAAGTTATTACTGCTCTTTCAGAGGAAGCCTCTGAAATTAGAACGATTTCCGTTCCTTTAACAGAATCTTTACGTCATTCTATAATAAATTTGGAAACCTTATCCGAATTAATTGAAAAATTAGGTGGTTTTCCTGAATTTATAAAAGATATTCAAACGAAATCCAAAACTTTACAGGAATTCATTGATAAAACCAAATTAGCTGGCAATCTACAAGCTATTTTTCCAATTACAGAGTTTATAGATGAAAATAATGAAATTATAGAATTAAATAAATCTGTTTTCGAAGTAATTTCACAAGAATCTGTAAAAATGGATTTAACAGAAGAAGAACGCATGAAACTAGAAACAATCAGATTGGTCGATGTATTAAACTCTAAAAACATCAGTTTGCTGAAAATTAATGATGAATTAGCAAGAAACCAAAAATTACTAATTTTAGCTGAATCGATTTTCCTTAATTTTTCGGGATCAAAGAAGTCAGTCGTTCAAAATATATATAATTCAATTCAGGCTGATATTGATCGATATTACAGGAATCTCCACCCAAATGATCTTCATAGAAATATTGAATTGAATGTTATCAACACTCGGAGAGCTAGCACTGATTTACGAATAGAATCGTTTGGACGGCCTGGAGAGGATCCGAGGGGATTAACAAGTGAGGGACATCTTGATTCATTGGGTTTATGTATATTTCTTGCTTCTATTAAGGCATTTAACCCTGATTGCTCATTGATTATTATGGATGATGTTGTTACCACAATAGATAGAAATCATCGAGAATTTATATGCAAATTACTACTAGAGGAATTTTCGGATTACCAATTAGTCGTGACGACTCATGATGGGATATGGTTTGAACAACTTCTTGCTACACAAAGAGCACTTGGACAAGAAAGCCATTTTAAAAAATTAGAAATCACGGGCTGGGATGTCGAACGAGGACCACGAATTACGACTGTAAAGCCACGAGAAGCAAGAATTGAACAGTTTTTGAGTGAAGGAAACAAAATTAGTGCTGGTAATGAAAGCCGTCGTTATCTTGAATGGCTTCTTGAAATATTGTGTGAAAACACGTTAGCTCCTGTGGAATTCAAGCGATCAGGACGTTATACTGTTGGAGAACTATTTG
>JAEOTI010000620.1 GCA_016839955.1 Candidatus Hodarchaeota archaeon
AAAAATCGACATTCTAATGCATCAAACTCCTCTCGGAAGATCGCTTTGAGTTTTTTAGCGTGTTCAGCAATCTCCTTTTCACTAATCCCTTGTTCTACGAGGAGTAAATTCTAAGCACCTAATGCACCAATAAGACTTGTTAGGTTGATTCTTTATGCTATCTCAAGTTTTAAACTCGTATTGTCGTCATTTCAGTCTTCGCATACATTTATTCCTTACAATAGGACTTTCTTTGAGTTTTTTTCTAGGAATAACAGAAAATGTCTCCAAATTAAAGAGTTCAGGACTTATAATATCTTTTCTTGTATGGTTCGTCATTTTATTAAATTTTACACTATTTGCACTAAATGGAACATTAGTTTATAGGAATTTCACTAAATCAGTGGAAAAAATAGTTTCTAGTGAGATGCCAATTGATAGTTTGGAAGGTTTTTCAGACACTAAGAAAACCATTGCATTTATGCTACATTCAAGTTACAGTGTTCTCGGAACAGCCATTCTTTCCTTTCTAATTTTCATTGGTGTTGTTATATCGACAAATATTCTCGAAATGAAGAATATCTCATGGATTCGTAATGCGATTCTAATAATTGTTATTGGACTACTAATAGTAGCTTTAGCAAATGGTTACCTTATTGATGCTCCTGAAGCTCCTCCTGTTGTTCCTGGTGGATTGATTGGGTATTACATTCCAAGATCACTTCCCTCCACTCTTGATAATATCCTAGCTGATACACTTTATCCATTTTTGGATCCTATCACTCGTCTACGATTTGATGAGTGGACACAAACCATTGAAAAGTCACTTAAGCCCACCTATGAAGACAATAAAGAACAATTAATCCGAGTAGAGAGAGCTAGAGAGAAAATCCTCTTAATGGCATATTTACGGTTACGTATGCCTTCAATAATAACGAATGAAGTCTATAGAGACGAATTAAATGAGATAATGGAGACCCAAGCATTAGATGAGTTCATTAAAGGTTCACAATCAGGTCTTTCGCTTGAGTTACTTGAGGAAGTAATATCCCGGTTACAACAGTTTGTTCCTGAAGTATTTGACACAATTGACAGGTTAATGATAGATCTGTTGGAAAATTTAGCTCAATTCAAAGAAAAAGAATTCTATGCTTTAGTTAAGCTTCCACCATCAATTTACGGACGTCAAACACCTTTTAGGGTGTTTTTATTTATGTTAAATAAATCACCGGACTTTAAAACTACTCGAAGGCCTGTTCAAATATTGGTGGAGGGGGAAAAATTCGTTATTACACCAAAAAAAGTAGCTTCGAAGATATATCTTGATAGATCTCGTCTTGATATTCTAAGTGATAAACTAGAGATTTCTCAAGATACAGGTGAAGATGTATTACGTGTTCTTTCACGAATTTTGCAAGTTGGGGATGCTTATTGGCTTCAATTCCTTCCACGAACCTACGGGGAAACAATAATTAACGTTTCTGTTAATGAAGAAGGAAAAGGACAAATTTTTGGACAAACCAACGTGATCAGTCTAAAGAGAGATGTTCGCTTCTTCACTAAAACTTATGGAGGGCGTGTTGGTATTCTTGGAGGCCTTCTAGCCCCTCTTGGAAATTTAATGTGGGGCATTTTGATATTATAGATCAATCCTATTTAACCCAAAAGAGGAAAAAAGGAGAACAAATCACATTATTGGTGTCAAACTAGCCTTCACTGAAGGAAATATTGTGTTTAGGAGATATTTCTTCCTTCCATCACACGAAACGTCTAATGCACTGGACTCTAATTCATCAATTATCTTATATCCCATAAATAACTGAATGAGACGATTTGGAGGAATAAAGAGATCATAAGAATGGTTTCCAGACTGCAGTTCAGATTTTTTTATCTCTTTTATTGATGAAAGCTTTCCATTTTGGAAAGATAACTCAATACCTGCTTTATAGTAATTAATTTTGATTATTATATCTAAGTTAGAATAGATGGAATTCTTTAACCTTTTTTCGAGCACAGGTGTTAGATATTCTAGGAACCTTAAGATGGAAGGAAACTTCACATACCAGGCATAAGGATTCACGAATTTTGACCCAGTAATTTGTTCAATGTAAGGAATTAGTTCATCCTGGGCGGGTCTAAGAACACTTAAAGATAGATTATTTTGTTTGGCTATTTTTTTTGAAAAATGTATTATCGTGGGGAGAGCATCCATCTTTTCTAAGTATAACTCACGGATTCTAAGAGATCCAAATCGTATAACTAAGTAAAAATTGCCAATAACTAAACCATTTTTGAAAACTAAGTAGAATTGTCTACTTTCGTTTGTTTCTCCTAATTTATATTTATTATAGAAATCAAAAACAGACTCTTCAATTTCTTGATATAAATCCAAGTAAGTATTCCTTTTATTTCTAAATTGTATATATATCATAAAATTGGTCAAATCACAAACTTGGTGAAGTGAAAATCCCTCTTCTTCCTTTTCCTTTAAGGAAATAATCTGTTCAGTGAAAATGCTCAAGTAAGGTTCAAGTTCAAGTGCATATTCGTACCTAAAAGTTTTGTAGAAGTAAGGAATTCCTAAAATCACTAAAAAAGGGATATCATATTCATGCGTTCTTTCTTCATATACATTATTTAATTGACGGATGAGTCCACGATTACGATATTCTTTCTGTACTCCTACCATTTCCATCTGACCATATGGGATCTCGATACCTTCAAGAATGCATTTTTTGCGTAGAAGGCAGAGCCAAGCAATTATTTTAATTTCTCGTTTTGTGTCAACAACCACGAAATTATCTTGTAAGGTAAGCCCAGGATAATTTTCAAGTAATTGTAAAGTTAATAGACCAACACCATCAGGATTATCCGTATAAACAGTTTTAACATGCTCCAACAAAGAATCTTTATCAGATTCTTCTAAACAACGAAGAATCAACCCATTACCTAGATTTTTCAAATTAAACATCCTTCACTGGTGAGCTAGGAGTATTCTATAAATTTCATCTTGTTTTCAAGTGTTACTTCTCTTCAAAAAATGAGAGGAGGAAAGAAGGAGAAAATGATGTGAGATTAATCACCTTTTCCTCCTCGTCCAAATAATACCTTCCACAGTAGTGTAAGAATGACTACAGCTGATGCGACTAGTCCAGCTCCGAGGAAAAATCCAGAAAGGAATTGATCGTCACCTTCACCATCTTCAGGCTTTGATACCTCTATTCCAACATAAACATAGACGATATCAGAAGCAGATTGACCCCCCCAATCGTACACCGTAACTTCATACTCATAGATACCTTGAGCTAGACCATCAACGTTTACTATGATGTTTCCACCATTCCAGGGACCCACCGCAACCTCTGATCCATTTCTGGTAATCAAATAGTTTTTACCAAACTGATCAAATGCAATCCAAGTGATATTGTTACCAATGTCTCCAACTATGTAAATAACGTCATCAGGAGAGTTTACAGTGGGAGCAGTCGTATCGGTTATTCCCACATATACAAGAACAGTACTGTTTGCATAATTACTAAAACCGTCCCAAACGACTATAGAAAAGTTATAGGTGCCATTTGTAAGTCCAAGTCCCTCAAGGGAAAAATTAATTGGGACGCCATCCATCCAGGTACCAGTTTCTATAGAACTACCGTTTTGCCAAATTTCAAAAGTTGCAGGGTTTATATCCGTCGCAGTCCAATTGATCCAGTAACCTGTTAAGGTTTCATTGGGTGCAGCAACATTTCCTGGTTGGTTTAAGATAGGTGGAGTAGTATCAGGACTCAATTCTGCTGTTACTGAGACTTTTACTTCATCTATCGCAGAATGATCTAATTCATCCCATAATTCCAATTGAAAAGTATGTAAACCCAATGGGAGTCCATCAATTCCCACTTCGATTGCAAGACCGTCCCACGAACCACTCTCATAAACTAATCCATTATGATAGACTGTGTAGTTCAATGGATCCCAATCATGGCAATCCCAATAGATACTATGACCTGTAGTACTAAAAATATATGCAATATCTACAGGAGAACATGTTTGCGGAGGTTGTGCAGCAATATCTGAGGAATTAACTAAAGGATATTGATCTTCAACATTGGGAGCTCCTGGAACTGTATATGGTGTATCTCCAAACCCAAAAGGCGCAGTAACATCGGAACCAGTATAATCATCCCAATAATTTCCAAAGTAATAGGTAATAGGACCCACAGTTTGTTGATTTGACCAGAAATTATCACCAGCAGTATTATCATCTCGAGCATGAATATTATTCTGGAAAAAAGCATTATAATAGATCTTGTGATCTTGTGATCCTGTGTCAATATGTAATCCATAGAAACCACACCAAGCGATTGTGTTATTGTAGATTTCCCAATCATCTGCATTATCAATGTAAATCCCTTTTTGACTGAGATAAATATCATTGAAATGAAGTGAGTTGTTATCTGCATCTTCTTGATCAGTATAAAAACCATAAATGTTCTTGTAAATCCGATTATTCAGAATTTTATTATATTGGGCATCTTGATAGAAATAAATTCCATATTGATTCTCAGTGATGTCAGATTCTTTGATTACAATTTCATCTGCTCCTATTAAATAAATACCAATGTAGTTCTTTTCAAATAAACAAGCAGAAACGGTTACATTCAAAGTAAGAGATGTAAAATGGATGCCACGATTGTTTTGACGAGAAATACTATTTTTTAAGGTAATATTTCCACCACTACTGAACTCAAAGCCATTATTGGGACTATATTCGGAAATTATGTTATTTAATACACTATCTTGGATATTGTTAAAGTAGAGCCCATCATCACCTGACTGCTTTACTGAATGATTCTCAATGGTCAGATTACTGCATGAAAGAATATAGCTTCCATAACCACCAGAATTTGCTACAGAATTATTTGAGAGGTAACTATGTTGAATACTATTGAGTCGCATCCCTGTCCCAGAACCGGCTATATTGGTGTTAGAGACCTGATTATCCGTTATAGTTGCGTAAGTTGTGAGAGATCCAGCAATGTACATACCAATGTTTGAACAGTCACTTATAGTGTTTCCCTGAATTTCAATATTTGGTGTATCATCTGTTAGAATTCCATTATTCCCAGCCCCAATAACTAAATTATTACAGATAGTGCTTTTATTTGAATTAATTAGATAAATACCATCAACATTTGGATAAATGACTTTATTTTGTACAATTTGGGTAAAATTAGCGTTATTTCCACTGATTCCTTGAGTACCCTCTGCATAAACAGTATTATTTCGAATTAATGTATTATTAACATCAATAAAACGTATTCCAAAGTTTGTAGACGAATTAACTGTGTTATCAGTCACATTGATATCCTGCGTATCATATAGTGTAACACCACTCACACTAGTATCAAGTTTGTTTTTTGATATCTCACCACTCTTACAATCAGTTGCATAAATTCCTGTAATTGTACCATAAGTTGTGTTTACCAGATTTAAAATAACAGTCAAATTATTACAACTGTCGAGATAGACACCTCCCGCCATAACTGTTGCCGTATGAATTGTGTTTTCTTTAATAATTGTATTATTGCTATTAGAAACTTTGATTCCATCAAAACTATCCCCCGTGCTATTAATGAAATTGTTACTTACTTCTAGATTTGCACATTCATCGATATAAATACCTGTTCCGTCAAGGCTATCACTAATGATTCGATTTCCCTTCAGTTCACTATTTGTCACATTATATAAACTGATTGCACGTTCACCCTTAGGTTTGGTAATATTAGTGTTTAATATACTGAGATTTTCTACATCCTCGACAGATACCCCAATGAAGTCACTCGTAATACTTGAATTGGTGATTACTACATCATTCGCACCAATTATAATACCTGGTTCAGGATTAGCCCCCACATCCTTAATGTAGGAGTCGCTCAACTCAAAAGTAGCTCCGTTTGTAACGTTAATCTGGGTTTGATAAGTAAGAGCGTTTATTGTGCTATTCTGTCGAATTCGCAGGATACCCCCCGATAACACTGTGATATTAAACTCAATATCTGCACTGGCTCCTGCTCCATCCACAACTAGGACAGCTTGGTCTAAAAGAAGTGTTCCTTTGATAACTATACTTCCGTTGATAGTAAATGTCCCATTTGCAGGTGTTAAGGTAAATTCTTCACCTGGATCGATAACCCAATCCCCTGATGATGGGGGGTCACTAGCAAATCCCTTCTGAGTAGTTTGTGAAAATTGCAATACTCCCATTAGGAGAATTATGTTTATTGAAATCAGTAAAAAGGTTCTTTTCATTTTTCAGCCCTTCTGCATTATTTTATATTGGTTTTATATTCTATCTTAAAATCATAAATTGTGGCTATTAATCTTAAAAGTGTGTATAACAAAATACCAATAAAGCTGTCTTTATTGCAGTAAGAGGGAACTCCTTATGGGTTTATGCTTATATTACTCTTGAATTTAAAGCTCAAGAGCTCTTGAGTTAATATGAAAATTGATGAAAAACTGTTAACACCAATATTTCATCCAATTTTGAGGCTTTTTTTTTGATATTCTTCAGGATATAGGATCATTTTCGCATCTAACCAGACAAAATGTTGCTTATTAAGTAATCAATCGAGTTTTTTGTTGTTTTCATATAATTGTTTTTAAAAAAAATGGAATATTTGTATTAAAAAAAGAAAAAAACACCTGGAAGGTGTTTTTCTTGACTTTTCTAAGTCCTCGACCTTTATTTTCCGCCTATATTCCTCTTTTTCAATTTTATAGTGGCGAACACGATGAAGGCGGTGATAACGATAAATTCAGGAGCGAAGGGGGTCGTATCACTTTCCGAAGTAGTGGAAGTTTCTGTGCTTGGATAGTAAGGATGGGCATCATCCACATAGTAGTTAATGACTAGGTAGGTGTTGTTGGTCACAGGGTGGGTTTTATAGTGGATAAACATCCCCCAACGATAACGAAAGAGACAATATTCATTTGCATCCTCTATTTGCCCAATTCGACCTTCAAAGACACAGCCATCGCCTATACTAATCGAATACCCCTCAGATTCGGTTTCACCGAGTGAACGAGTAGCACCAAACCCAAGAAAACCACCACCACCACCCCACTCAGAAGACATCTCACTAGAAAATCCTCTCTCTTCCATTTCAGAGATTTCAATAACAATACTGTCATATTGATTTCCTTGTCCAACCAATCTCTCCTGATTGGTTGAGGTCAGAAAATAAAGGTCGGGTTCAGAATCTACATGAGTAGTGATTTCACTTCTACTGGGATAGGTCTCAGGGTGACCGACTGTATGATTGAACGTCTCATTGCCAATTACTGGGACATAATTCGATGGTTCACCGAGATACTTGTTAAAATAGGACTGACTAACGGTATAGACAGAAGGATTATCTGGGATGCTAATATTGAGGGTAGATCCAATAAGTGATTGGTCGACAGGATGACCTGTAATGCTGTAAATGTGTTTTTTGTAACTCCCTTGGAAGTATATGATGGTATTATCCTGAGCGCCCCCTGTACTATAGGTTGTAACAATAGTGGTGTGTGTTTTAGTGTTAGTCTCTGAGAATGCCTCTTCCCAAACACGAGTTGCCGCGAGAAAAGCTCCGACTGGTAAATCAGGCAAAAATGAAATCTGGCTATTCAGATTAAAACCTACTGAAGATGAAGTTGAAGAGCTAACTGTCCTTGACAAACCATAGGATGTGTAAGAATTACCATAAGCTTGAGTGATTCCCACCTGAGTAGGCGGAGCAGCCATGGTTACAAGGACGCATGGATCATAAGTAACAGTCTCAACTGTTCCCGTATAATTCAATGTTACACCGTTCCCGTCGAAATTTCCACATAGAATAGGTCCCCAAATATGTTCTGCTACGGGAAGTCTTCTCCATAATACCATATTTCCAGAGGCATCTGCTTTCCAGATACCTATCCAGTCCCCTCGATAATTAATAATCATTTCATCTTGACCATCACAATCAATATCGCCAGTAGCGGACCATTTTGGCCAAAATCCCCCTAAATCTCTGCTATAAAGTGTCTCATAATTTCTGGTGGTGGGATTCTTCCAAATACAAACCCAATAACCTCGACAAGTATCTGCTGTTATTCCACAAAAACCAATCTCCTCTGACCCATCTTGGTTGAAATCAATAGCGAATAGGTGAACCGGCGAAATATTCATGTAATGGATATTTGTTCCAGCACGGTTGTAGATTCTATACTTAGTCCAACTATAATGAGGGCTATTATAATCGGTATTGCTTTCGATAATATAATAGAAATAATTTGTATAAACAACTATTTCTAGAGTGTTATCACCATCAAAATCGCCGGTGACCAGCCGGACTTCTACAGGGTCTTCCTCTCTGATAGCAACATCATTCTTGCCGGTTGGAACACTTGGATAATCGTCTTGGAATTTGTAGATATTGTTTGTCTGCTTAAAATTAATCCTAGAATCACTCACGCTATCAATAGTGTACATCCTGCAATCGATATTTGTCGTGACGAAAAATTCTTCCTTTCCCCATGGATCACCATCAAAATTCCCCCACACACAATCTACAGAATGATGGCGTTGCGTATATTTATTTCCAAGGTCATCCCGAAAATCTTGGTCTAATTGTTGGTAAAGAACCCAATTATCTGTTGGTTTCCACCTCCCAAAGAATACAACTTCTTCTACAGGGCGGTTCCAACGATTTTTCTTGTCAATTGCAGTAAAACTAATGCCAATATGATTGGCTATTCCATCTCCATCGGGATCTCCAAGAGCTATGGCACCGGCAAAATCCTGAAATTCGAACGAGAGAACATCAATCTTATGCAAGTCGTCTAAATAGTTCCTAAGATAATCCGGATAATGCTGACCTCGACTTTTTGTCCATGTAGTACCAATACGGATCCTTAAATTCTGTAACTGTTGATAGTTTTCAGTTTTGTCATCGTAAGTGCGTAGATAAGCGGACCCCTCTCCAAACCCATCGCGATCCTTCTTCTTTTCCATTAAAAGAAAAATAATCTCATCCCGACCATCGTCATCGATATCACAAGACTGCATATCGAGAATTTGATTACCTTGATAAGCAAAATGGTCATCATATATTGAGTATAATAATGGAAAAGGTCCTCTCCATGTTTCCCAATAAGGGTTTCCGCCAGATCTATAATCACTCGCAATTCTTGTAGAGCCAAGTGGGGTAAACTCAAAAAGATCAAACCACGATGGATCTCCGCCATTATATTGATATATCATATTACTATAATCCTGATCAAATTGCCAGGGGAAGGTCATAATTTCATCCTGTCCAATAAGTCGGGTTGAATTTACGGATAAAGGATGATCACTTGTTGTTAAGGTGCTTGTAGGCTGCGTTATAGATTGTAGGGAAGATTTCTCGAATTCTGAATTTGCTACAACATACTGAGAAGATTTTTCAATATTAAACTCATTTTCAACCTCTAAGGAATCGGAAGGTGAAAGTTGGATCATGAGTGGAATTAGCATGATCATGATGACGAAGAAAGACCAATTTCTCCACCGCGGGGAGTTCTTAACCATAACTTTTTTCATTAGATCCATCATTCAGACCTCCTTTCATTCTTTTCCTCCCTTTTCTTTCTCCATCTTTTCGAGAAAATAGGTATTAAACTTAATATGGCTAGAATTACAGTAATTGTCGTCCAACCTGGTGAATCTCTAGCTGATGTCCCAATAATTTTAACAGAGATGACTATCCAATCGATATTACCTGCATAATCTTGTACAGTTAAATTATAGTTGTAAGTCCCACCACCAAGTTTAGAAAGATCCATTGTCAAAGTGGTGACTAAATTCACACTAGTTGACGATACTGACAAGCTCTCTAACGAGACGACAATGTTTTCAGTGACTTCCTCAGTTGAAGGTCGCCAACATTCAGCAATCCGTTCAAAATCAATTTCACCATAGTCATTAAACAGGAGGGTCCAAGAAGCGAGCTCAACATTATCCTGATAGAACTTGAATAGGTGAAGACTATCATCCATCGCACGAAAAGTAAAGCTGATTGTTTTTTCTTCGCCTTCATCGATGAAGAAGTCTAATAAAGTCATATTTGTCAGTTCGGGTGGAAATGTATCTCTGACAGCTATCATGACTGAGTCTGTAGCTGCATTGCTAGAGTAGTCCCATACTCGAAGAGTATAGTTGTATTCTTTCCTTTCTTCTAAGATAGTTAGATCTACGGGAATGAGAAGCTGCTCCTCTGAAAACCAATACCCAGTCTCTACTACTTCATGCTCTCTATAAATGACATAATTTGTTGGCTCAAGGTTGGTTGACGGAATCCATGTTATATCATGGGTCATTATTACATCTACATCAGTAATCTCAATGACAATGTTTCCATCACTTATAATTGTTAGATTAGACAAGGATGGATGGACAGCATAGAATAGTGGGTGAGGATCTATCACATTCCCGGTTATGTTGTATGGGGTATCTCCGATACCATCATTATTACTATCATTTCCGGAATAATCAGACCAATAGTTCCCTTGACCGTTAAACGACCAGATGTTATTGTATTCAAGTAAATCATATCCTTGAGGGGTTTCGTTGTTACGAAGAAAGATGTTAGAAAAAATCATGTTATTATAGGAATATAATAAGTCAATACCAACACCAATATTGTCTATGGCAATATTTTCAGTTAAATTATTGAATCTAGAAGAGGAGAGAGCAAATCCATCTTCCTTACTATTTCTAGCGATATTTCCTTCAAGGTAATTGTGGTCTGAACTCATTAGTTCAAATCCAACATGACCGTTGTCAGAGGCTTTATTCGTTGTTAGGATATTAAAATCAGAATGGAACACGAGATATCCCCATTGTGTATTCCACTGGGCTATGTTATCCGTGAAGGTATTATTATTACTCTGATATACTCGAAAGCCAAGATTTTGGTTCTCAGTAGCTGTATTGTTTATTAGAGTATTATTATCACAATAATAAGAGATTTGAAATCCACAGTATTCATTTCTATCCGCTTCATTATTTAACAAGAGATTTGATTTACTATTCAAGTATAAATAAAATCCATATGTATTCTGAGAAGCAGTGTTATTGATTAATGTACAGTTGGTAGTTCCAGAAAAATAAAAGCCAGTAACATTGTTACGATAAGCTTTGTTCCAAATTAAGGTTTGATTCTCACATTGGGAGAAATAGAAACCTTCTCTGTTATCCTCAGCATCATTGCTTTCAAGAAGATTATTACTTGAATATTGTATTTTGAAACCTGAATATCTATTAAATGTTACACGATTACTAATTAGGGAATTATTCTCACCAGTACTTATGCAAATTCCATAAGAATTGCAACCTTCTATTACATTACCTATTATCGTGTTATTTACAGAGTCCGACTGGAAAATACCAAAATCACAATAAGTAATGCTATTATTTGCGAGTACTGCATTTGTTGTATTCACTAGTCTAATGCCAACCACATATGGACTGCCATTCAATTGTGAATTTCGAAGAATGAAAAAGGCGTTTGTATTTTCGATATGGACTATATCGCTCGTATCACAACTAAAATCAAAGCCATCAAGGATATATGGATCATTCTGTGTTCCACTTCCTTTGTCAGCAAAATACGGTAAATCACTATTCTCATTAATCCAAATGGGTGCAATGCGTGGAAAATCATCCTGAATAATATAGATTGGTGTGCCAGAATCCCAACTCGCCCCAGTAATAGTTCCATTATTGCTATTCCCAGAACTGTCGATGGTATTCGTTCCAGTGTTCTCTTCAAAATGATACCAGGCTACGGTTTCACTCCGAACAGGATACCACCCACCTCCTACAAGATAATCCTCATTCACCTCATTTGCTGTCAAAGATCGATTTAGAAAACGAATTTCATCTAATTTACCTTGATAATAGTTAGATCTTGATGTATCCCATTCTTGCCCGAATGACCAAGCATATCCTCCCGTAACGTCTCCTAAAACTGTGGCAAATGTCGTTTGATCTAAGAATGCTCCATTTTTATAAATTGTGACATTGGTGTGGGTATTATTAGCGACACAAACCACTGCTAAGTGTTGCCAGCCAGTCGTAGCACCAGGAGTAGTCCATCCAATGCCATTTATAAACACAATGTAGTGCCCAGCCCCAGATCGCTCTCCAATTCCTATTAAAAAGCGGTTTTGTGTAATTGGAAAATTCTTAGCTACAAGATAGTCATCTCCAGCTGGAGTATTAGATGTTGGATTGGTCCACAGCTCCACTGTAAAATTATCCTTTAGAGCAAAATCTGTTGTATCTACATAATCATCAATTCCATCGAAGTACAAAGCGGTATTTTTTCTAGGCAGTCCAGAAATCCAACTTGCTCCTCCGTAAATTGTTCCGGTGTTACCATTCCCTGAACTATCCGTGGCACTCGTCCCTACATTTTCATCAAAGTGATACCAAGCTACTGTGTCACTTTGCACCGCGTAACCGTTTCCTCCTACAAAATAATCAGCTTGAATGTCGGCAGCAGTCAGGGATTTATTCAGAAAACGAATCTCGTCTAACATCCCCGTAAAGTGATCCGATGGGGTCGGTCCAGGATCATATTCGTGAGCAATTGTCCAAGGTAATCCAGAAATGCCCGGTGCATCATTAAGGCGTCCTACCAACGTCCGATGGTCTAGAACATCACCATTCCTATAGAATGTGACATTTGTATGGGTACTGTTAGCGGAGCCGACTAATGCAAGATGTTCCCATCCTTGATCATAGAGATAGTCGATTCGGATAATATAACCCGCACCACCTAAATTATAGTAAATATCGTATTGATTGTTTAATGTTCCAAATAAGACTTTGTTAATAGCCCCTGCATCGTGTTTTCCTATCATATATTGTGTTTGTCCGGGATCCGAGATGTAAGCCCATAGTTCTATGGTAAAATTGTTATTGAGGGCAAAATCAACGGTGTCGATCCGATCATCAACGCCATCAAACAACAAAGCAGGATTAATCTTCTCTCCCAACTCATAGGCGACGTCCACAAAGCCATCATTATCATCATCGGGGGTTAATAGATCGTTCCAGTGGTTATAGGCAAAAGAATTTCTTACGCCGCCGTCGTATGCTTGCGGACCACCCGCATTATTATGGAGAAAAGTATTCCAGTTCACAGTATTGTTATAACTCTCAGAACTCAAATAAAGACCGTAGCCAGAATTATTAAAGAACGAATTTAAAGTGACAGTATTATTATAAACCCCATCCAAGGAAATTCCATACGTTTCACAGTTCTTGACTGTATTTTTTTCTAGAAAATTGAAAGCACAAGCTCCCAAATAATAACTAATTCTAATGCCATGTGGTGCATCACTCAAAGTATTCTTAATAACAATGTTATTCTGGCTCCCAGCTATAATTTCAATCCCATATGAAGAACAATTAAGGATTGTATTCTCAATGAGACTATTATTATGAACACCCCAGAGGCGAATCCCTCTTGTATGGTTAATGATGGTATTTTTTTCGATAATGTTGAAATTACTAGCGCCAGCATAATATGTAATTACTATACCGTATTCATTATTCTCACTAATTGTATTCCTCTCTACATAATTGTAACTACTAGTTGCACAGAGATAAATCCCATAGTCAATTTGATCGGCAACTAAATTATTGCTGATAGTATTGTTATGACCTCCATAGATCTGAATTCCAACATCATTTTCCATTACTGAGTTCTCGATCACAGTATTATTACTACCTTTGATATGAATTCCATTTACGTCGTTTTTAATGGTGTTTTTTTCAACAATATTGAACATACTTGAACCGAGATAACTACTGACCAAAATACCGTATTCACCGTTCTCTGTGACTGTATTCTCCTTCACTAGGTTATAATGACTTGCAGCTGTGATAGTTATACCATACTTATTTTGATTGGAAACCAAATTATGGCTTATGGTATTATTCTGACTATAATATAGTGTAATCCCACTGTCCCCAAAGGTGATATTGTTGTTGTTAATCAAGCCATTAGCGACATTATTCAACCTGATGCCATCTATATTTGTGGGAGGGGTTACTGTACCACTTATTGTCACATTTTCTATCTTGAAATACGCATCAGTATTCTGGATATATATCCCTGTTTGGGGACCATCTGAGATGATTAAAGTATCATTCAGAACATAGGGATCCTCTTGAGTCCCAGTCCCACTGAAACCTGCGGATGTGAAGTCATTGTTGTTGATTATCGTGATTGGATCAGCTAGTACGCGATAAGAATTCCGTTGACCTACAAACATTGGATGAACTTGAGCTAGACGTCTTTTACTCTTGTTATTTTCCTCGAAAGGCAATTCAATGTCTTCAATGTTATCTAAAAGATGCGTTGAGTCTAAACTATAATTGAAAAAAAATATTGGAGAAATGATTACTAATAAGACAATTAACCTGTTACAACTACCTCTTACCATTATTCTCATCCCTAATTTACAATTCACACAAATAATTTTAATTTTGAACGAATTTTATTAGAAAAAGGTAATAAGAAGATTTTACTCATTTTTTCTAGAAAAATTCTCAAGATAAGAAAAAAAGAAGAATTCAATTCATTAAAAAGCGTTAGTTAGATTTCAATTTGAACCTTTAAGCGATTTAAAGAAGAAAGATTGTGAGAAGAAACCTGATATAATCTATGTTAAATAGCTCAAAACTAATTATTATGTTAGTCTGGTTGAAATGTGCCTCAAAACACTAACCAAGCAATAGCAGATTTTGCAACAAGGCTTATAATAATCGAGGACGTGTTGAAATTCTAGGAGGACTTCTTACACCTCTTGGAAATCTGGTGTGGAGAATTCTAATTTATTAATATATTCTTATTTGGAAAAATCTTGAATAAAACTTTGTATTTTCTTAAATAAAAACGAAAAACCATTAGTTAGCTTATTTCATTTCATCCTATTGCTTTTCTTGAAATATTCTTAAGAGAGAAAGGAATAGTTTACAATTTACTAGAGATAACCTCTAATCGATGTTTCCTCTGGATCAATAACTCGAATTTGACACTTGTTTGCTGTTTTGAACAATTTTTTATCAGCAGTAACAAGAATTTGACAATATTTTAGACCGTTTTAAGATTTTTTTTAAGATATTCTTCAGGAGATAGGACAATTTTCGCATCTAACCAAGCAAAATGTCGCTTGTTGTAAGTAATCAGTAGAGATTTCAAAAACTCTATTTTCTCTTAAAAAAAAGAAAAAACACCATGAAGGTGTTTTTCATGGTGAAGGACTTATAGTCGTATCTTTCGGAGTTCTAGACCTCTATTCCAGTCTTTTTTCTCTTTTTATCAATTTGGTGGCAGCGAAGACGATAAAGGCGGCGATAACAAGAAATTCAGGAGCGAATGGGGCAGTATCACTTTGCGAAGGAGCTGTAGTTTCCGTGCTTGGATAGTAAGGATATGCATCATCCACATAATAATTCATGACTAAATAGGTGTTCCCGGTCACCGGGTGGGTTTTATAATGGATAAACATACCCCAGCGATAGCGAAAGAGACAGTATTCATTGGCATCATCGATTTGCCCAACGCGCCCTTCAAAGACACAGCCTTCTCCGATACCAATAGAATACCCTTCGGATTCGGATTCACTGACTGAACGAATGACACCAGCCCCAAAAATACCACCACCACCACCCCACGCAGAGGAGGTCTCGCTAGAAAATCCTTCTTTCTTCATTTCGGAGATTTCAATAACCGTACTATCATATTGATTTCCTTGGCCAACCAATTTCTCTTGATTTGTTGAGGTCAGAAAGTATAGGTCGGGTTCAGAATCTACATGAGATTTGATTTCATTTCTGCTGGGATAGGTCTCAGGGTGACCGACTGTATGATTGAAAGTCTCATTGCCAATTGCTGGGACATAACTCGATATTTCGCCATAATATCGATTAAAATAGGACTGACTGACAGTATAGACAGCAGGATTATCTGGGACACTTATATTGAGGAATGATCCAAGAAGTGTATTGTTGAACGGATGATCTGAAATGGTGTACACATACTTTTTATAGCTCCCTTGGAAGTAAATGATGGTATTATCCCGGGCACCCCCTGTACTAAAGCTGGTAACAATAGTGGTGTGCGTCTTGGTGTTCGTTTCTGTAAATATCTCTTCCCAAACACGACTTCCTGCGAGAACACCTCCTGCAGGTAAGTCAGGGGAAAATGAGACCTGTGTGTTCAGGCTAAATCCTACGGAGGATGTTGTGGAAGATGTAACCGTTTTTGACAATCCATAAGACGTGTAAGAACTACCATATGCTTGAGTGATCCCCACTTGAGTAGGCGGAGCAGCCATGGTCACAAGAACACATGGATCGTAGGTGACTGTCTCAGTTGTCCCCGTATAATTCAATGTAGCACCGTTACCATCGAAATTACCACAAAGAATAGGTCCAATATGAGGTCCCATACCAATTGTTCTCCATCGTACCATATTTCCATTTGTATCCGCTTTCCACACACCTATGTAATCCCCCCGATAATTAATAATCATTTCATCTTGACCATCACAGTCAATATCGCCAGTAGCGGACCATTTTGGCCAAAAACCCCCTAAATTTCTACTATAAAGCGTCTCATATCTGGAGGTAGTAGGGTTCTTCCAAATACATACCCAATAACCTACAAGTGAATCTGCAGTAATTCCACAAAAACCAATCTCATCCGAACCATCTTGGTTGAAATCAATAGCGAAAAGATGGACCGGCGAAATATTCATATAATGGATATTGGTTCCAATATGGTTGTAGATTTTATACTGTGTCGAATCATAATGTGGTGATTCATGAGTACCATCACTTTCGATGAGATAATAGTAATAATTGTGATAAACGACTATTTCTAGAGTTTTATCACCATCAAAATCTCCAGTGACAAGCCGGACTTCTACAGGGTCTTGTTCTCTAATAGCAACATCATTCTTACCGCCTGGAACATCTTCATAATAGTCTTTGAATCTTTCAATTTGATTGGTCTCCCTAAAATCGATTTTAGAATTACTCACGCTGTTAATCGTGTACATTCTGCAATCGATATTTGTCGCAACGAAAAATTCTTCCTTGCCCCACGGATCTCCATCGAAATCCCCCCACGCACAGTCCACCGAATAATGGCGTAGAGTATATCTATTTGCATGGTCTCCGTAATAATCTTGATCTAATTGATGGTAAAGAACCCAATTGTCTGCAGGTGTCCACCTTCCAAAGAATACCACTTCTTCTGCGGGGTAGTTCCAACGATTCCTTTTGTTTACTGCCTGATAAGTAATCCCAATGTGACTATCTACTCCATCTCCGTCTGGGTCTCCAAGTGCAATAGCGCCTGCAAAATCTTGAAATTCGAACGAGTCTGTAGTACACTTATCCAAATTGTCTAAATGGTCACTAAGATACCCCGGACGAAAAGTATTGGAAGTAGATGTCCAATCAGTGCCAATGAAGATCTCTAAATTCTGTAGTTGTCGATAGTTTTCAGTTTCATCATCGAAGGTGCGTAGCCATGAAGACCCAGCACCAAACCCATCACGATCGTCATATTTTTGCATTAAAAGGAGAATAATCTCATCCCGACCATCATTGTCAATGTCACCAGTTTGCATATCGAGATTTTGATATCCTTGATAAGCAAAATGATCATCATATATAGAGTATAATAATGGAAAGGGTCCTCTCCATGTTTCCCAATAAGGGTTCCCACCAGATTTGTAACCACTTCCAATTTTTGTATTATGGAATGGAGCAAAATCCAAATTTTGCCACGAATTTGAACCCCCATTATATTGTAATACAGTAGTGCTATAATCCTTATCATATTTCCAAGGGAAAAACATTATATCATCCTGCCCAACAAGCTGGGTCGAATTTACTGATAATGGATGGTCACTACTTGCTAAGGTGCCCGTGGATTGAGTTATGGCATTTGGGGAAGCTCTTTCAAGCTCTGAATCTGCTATGTTATGCAGAGAGGATTTTTCAAAACCATATTCATTTTCAACTTCCATTGAATCGTGATTTGATAACTGGATCATGAGAGGGATTAGCATGATCAAGATGACGATGAAAGACCAATTTTTCCAAGGCAGAACATTTCCTTTTTTCATTAATTGCACCTTTTAGACCTCCTTTTGTTCATTTACTTTTCCTTCCCTTTTCTTTCTCCACTTTTGAGAGAAAATAGGTATTAAACCTAATATGGCAAGAATTACAGTAGGTGTCGTCCAACCCGGTGAATCCTTAGCTGGGGGACCAATAATAGTGACGGAGATGATCATCCAATCGATATTTCCAACATAATCCTGAGCAGTTAGATTATAGTTGTAAGTCCCACCTCCAAGTTGAGTTAGACCTATTGTCATCGTGGTGACTAGATTCACACTAGTTGACGACACAGACAAGCTATCTAACGAGACGACGATATGTTCCGCAACCTCTTCAGTTGATGGACGCCAGCATTCGGCAATCCGGTCAAAATCAATTTCTCCATAATCATTAAACAGGAGAGTCCACGAGGCGAGGATAACATCTGCCTGATAGAGCTTGAAAAGGTGAAGGCTATCATCCATCGCACGAAAAGTAAAGGTGATTGCTTTTTCCTCTCCCTCATCGATAACGAAGGCAATTGCACTCATATTAATCAGTTCGGGTGGTATGGTATCTCTGATGGTTATCATGACCGTATCAGTGACGGTATTACTAGAGTAGTCCCGGACTTGAAGGGTATAGTTATATTCTCTCCTTTCTTCTAGGATAGTTACATCTACTGGAATGAGAATTTGTTCCTCTGAGAACCAATACCCAGTCTCTACTGCTTCATGCTCTCTATAAATGACATATTGCGTTGGTTCAAGGTTAGTCGACGGAACCCATGTTATATTATGAATCCCTATGACATCAGCATCAGTAATCTCAATAACAACATTCCCATCACTTATTATTTGTAGATTAGATAAGGATGGGTGTACAGCATAGAATAATGGGTGGGGATCTACCACTTCCTCGGTAAGATTGTAAGGAGTATCCCCGATACCATTGCTATCACTATCGTTTCCGGGATAATCAGACCAATAATTCCCCTGACCGTTAAGCGACCAGTTGTTATTGTATTCAAGAAGATCATATCCTTGAGGGATTTCGGTGTTACGCAGAAAAATATTGGAAAAAATGATGTTTTCACTTGAGTCATGCAAAAAAATGCCATAACCATTGTTATACTTTGCAACATTCTCAGTCAAATTATTATAGTTAGAAGAGGTTAGTGAAAATCCATCATTCTCGTTATTTTCAGCAATATTTCCTTGAAGACTATTGTAATCAGAATCATAGAAATAAAATCCTAAATGTCCGTTATCACTAGCGTTATTCGTGGTTATTCTATTATTATGAGAATAAGAAATGCCAAAGCCTACGGCTATATTCCAACGTGCTAAGTTATCCATGAGGTCGTTGTAGCTACTTTTAATTAATTGAAAACCAATATATTGATTCTCGGATGCGGTATTATCTTTTAGGGTATTGTTATCACAATAATCAAATAGGAGAAATCCATAAAATACGTTTCTGGTAGCTGTATTTCCCTGTAAGATGTTATATTTACAACTTTGTTGCAAATAATATCCAGATTGATTGTTTAGATAGGCTGTGTTATTAGTTAGCGTACAATTGTTCGATTCAAAAAAATAAAAGCCGCTTCCATTGTTACGATAAGCCTTATTCCTTAGAAAGGTTTGATTACCACAATACCATAAGAAAAAACCGACTCCTAAATTATCCTTTGCATAATTTCCTTCTATGAAGGTATTATTGGAATTTTGGATTTGAAAACCTGCAATATAATTATATCTTGCGAGATTGCTTAATAGGGAATTATTCTCAACAGAATCAAGGAAAATTCCGTAATCGCATTCTTCTATATTATTGTGTATTACTGAGTTATTTGCACTGTCACCTTGAATTTCAATACCTCGGACACAAGAATTAATGCTATTGTTTGCAAGGATCGCATGACTTACATTGACTAGTGTTACACCATTCCCTATGCCACTCCCAGTGCCATTCAGAAGAACATTTTGAAGAACGAAAGAAGTGTTGATATTTTCAATATAGATTAGATTACTAACCCCACTAGTGAAATCGAAGCCTTCAATGATGTAGGGATCATTTATCGTTCCGTTTCCTTCATTAGTGAAATTCGCAAAATCAGCGTTCTCGTTGATCCAGATGGGCCCAACTCGTGGGAATTCATCTTCCCAGGGAGGTAAAGTCGTGCCATTAGTCCAACTTGCCCCCCCATAGACAGTACCTGTATTACTATTCCCTGAACTATCAGTAACAGATGTCCCTTCGTTCTCGTCAAAGTGATACCAGGCTACAGTGTCACTCTGTGTAGGATACCACCCGCCTCCTGTAAGATAATTATCAAACACTTGAGCACCTGTTAATGATTGATTCAGAAAACGAATCTCGTCTAACCAACCTAAAAAGTGATTTGATGGTGTGGCTGGAGGATCATACTCTTGACCAATTGCCCAGGGTAAGCCTGAAGTTCCCGGAGCATCATTAAGTCGCCCCAATAATGATCGATGGTCTAACACTTGACCGTTCCTATAGAATGTAACATTTGTATGGGTAGAATTAGTCTTCCCGACTAGCCCAAGATGCTCCCATCCAAGGTCAAAAGGCCTCGCGACGGCATAGAACCCACTAGAATTACCACCTAAATTAAAATAAAAATTGTAACTATTTTGATAAGTACCAAATAAAACTAAGTTATTGCCTCCCGCATCGTGTTTACTTATCATGTATTGATCGCGCCAAGGGTTCGAGATGTAGGCCCAGAGTTCAATGGTGAAATTATTATTGAGAGCAAAATCGGTGCTGTCGACCCTATCATCACTCCCATCAAACCATAAGGCAGGATTTGTCCTTCCCTCAAACTGATAAGGGGTATCGATAAAACCATCATTATCATCATCTGGAGTTAATAGATCATTCCAGTGATTATAGGCAAAATGATTTCCTACTCCACCGTCATACGCTTGAATACCCTCTCCATTATTATGAAAGAAGTTATTCCAACAGGCAGAATTATTATAACTGGCAGAATTCAAATAAAGACCGTAACCAGTATTATTAAAGAGCGAATTCCAAGTGAGAGTAGTATTATGAACCCCATGGAGGGAAATCCCATTGCCGTCAGTGTTCTTGATGGAATTCTTTTCAAGGATGTTGAAACTACTAACTCCCAAATATGCACTGACCACAATACCATAATCCGCATTTTCAGATAAAGTATTTCGTGTGAGGTTATTATTTTGGCTCCCTGCATATAAATAAATCCCAAGATAAGAATTATTAAGGAAACTATTCTCAATAAGACAATTATTATGGCTCCCTTTGATATAAATCCCCCGTTCATGATTTTTGATGGTATTCTTTTCGAAAACATTGAAATTACTAGCGCCTAAATAATTACTGACCAAAATTCCATATTTATTATTCTCTACGATCATATTCTTTTCTATTCGGTTTTGTTGACTCGCAGCTGTAACAGAAATTCCATAGTCAATTTGCTTGGTAACCATATTATGGCTTATAGTATTATTGTGACCTTCATAGATCACAATTCCAATATTATTCTCTATCACTGTGTTATCTGTCACGGTATTATTGTTACCTTTGATGTAAATCCCATTATCATCGTTCTTGACAGTGTTCTTTTCAACAATGTTGAAGGTACTAGGTCCCATATAATTACTGACCAAAATGCCGTATTCGTTATTCTCTGTGAGGGTGTTCTCCTCTATTATGTTGTAATGGCTGGCAGCTGTGACGGCGATGCCATACTGAATTTGATTGGAAACTAAATTATGGCTTATAGTATTATTATGACTCGACCAGATCATAATCCCACTTTCACCCTCTGTGATAGTATTATTCCCAATTAGACCACTAGTGACATTTTGCAACGTGATCCCATTGGCTCCTGACTCGGTCGCGCCACTAATCGTCACATTGTCAATACTGAAGTAAGCATCAGTATCTTGAATGTGTATTCCCGTTGGACCACTAGATATGATGAACGTATCATTAAGCACATAAGGATCTCCTTGAGTCCCGGTTCCACTAAAACCAGCTGTAGTAAACTCATTATTGTTTGTTATTGTAATCGGAGTAGCTAGAACTCGATAAAAATTCCGTTGATCGTAAAATATTGTGTGTGATTGAAGTAAACTCTTTCCTTTGTAGTTTTCCAAAACTTCGATGTTGGCTTTGTCATTAGTAAGAATAGATGAAGTTAGACTGTTATTGAAAAAAATAATTGGTGAAACAAACGTTATCAGAATCAATATCATTTTACTACTTCTTTTCATTATTAACATCCCAATTTGGTGAATATCCAAAAATAAACTTGAAAATGATTAAATTTTACTAGAAGAAGGTGTTTTTTCAGAGTTGGTCACTCTTTCCTAGAAAGTTTCTCAAGATAAGAAAGAAAGAAGAATTATTTTCCTTATAAATATATTACATTGTTTTCTTTTGTGTTTCAATTTGTGACTAATAAATCGCCGTTCTACTTGACTTATACATATATAATAGCGGCGAGACGATAAATGCAGTCATTATCTCGTATTTACTGTTTTAGGATTGTTATTGAATTAGATAAAATCAGAAATTGAATAATTTCACAGACCACTAATTACGATTTACTAGAGATAATCTCGAATAGGTGTTTCCTCTGGATCAATAACTCGAATTTGACACTTATTTGCTGTTTTCAACAATTTCTTATCAGCAGTAACAAGAATTCGGTCTTCCCCTAGAGCAGCCACTAATTGAAGAGCATCCGCTTGATATATTCTATATTTAATAATAAAAGACCAGCTTTCAAAGAGCAAACGATTATCAACTGGAAGAAATAGGAGATTATTCTTTTCTAGTAAACTTGTGATCTCAACTACAAATTTTCCCAGAGTACTCTCGAAAACTTCCCCAGACCATTCTTCTTTAAATCTGAGTTTATCCAAAGTGCCAAGTACCTCTCCTACATTCCATAATGGCCAAACAAGAATATGAGTCCCTTCATGAGCCTGTCGAAAGAGAAAATCTATCTCTTCAGTCCCAGGTTCCTCATGATATCTCTTCACAATAGCACTTGAATCTAGTATGACCTTCATCGTTGATCTCGCTCTTCTCTAATCAGTTCCCAAGAGGATTTCGTTGAATTTGGTCTATTTTTCTCAATATCGGCAGGATGTAATAAACTAGTCGGTTTTACAACATCAGAAACTGCTGTTCGTAAGGCTTCAGAAACTCCAGTCAGAGATGATGCCTTTAAAATTGCTGAAAGTTCCGTACTCAGTTTTCGAAGGGTACCTTCACGCTCAAATACCTGTTTTCTGAAATCCTGCCACACTTTATCGTCTATCATTACCGTAACTTTCGCCATTATTCTTCACATTGGATAAATAACGGTTTTAAGTTATTAAGGTTTGCTGGTTAACTTGTTGACAAGAAAGTCTAATTGCTCATTAATGAAATTGTCTTTTGTATAATATTCAAAAGAAAGGGAAGAGAGGATAGCTGTTCTAGCTCTTCCTACTCGTTAAACATGGATTATCCATCAATCTGGTTGAAAAGTGCCTCCAAAAACTAACCAAGCAAGTGCAGTCTTAGCCACGAGGCTTAGAATGATGTACGCTCGTTCTCCATAGAGATAATCTTTCCAAGGCCCAATTTGTTTGTATTGCAGCACCATATTGATTGCAAAGCAGTTGAAGAGGCTGAATTCTACAAAATAAATAGCATAAACAAAATCCGGTACTTCTCCACCTGTAACTTGAATGTTTAGAAAATAAGCCGTAATTACTATCCAGGGGACAATTCCTGCAATAGTTCCAAAAATAAATGCAGTCCAGTCAGTATTCTCAGTAGTCTGGTTATGAAGTTCCATCATCCAACCAAAAAGGATCATCATTGCATTCATCATAAAAATAAGAAATAGAGCCCAAAAATCCCAGACTCCAAAGAGTAAGGCAATAAAAGCAATCATTATAGAACTTGAGAAAGCATATTCAATCCAGCGATAAGGATTTATTTTTTTCCGTAGATTTTGGACATAAGAATCATATAATGGTCCAGCTACTGATAAATGGGCAATTGCAGACAAGAACAGGAACGATGCTACCAATGGACCAACCCAATCAACAGTAAAGTATACTTCAGGGTTCGGTTCTATTGAAACAATGTTTTCATTTTCTACTTCAAAATTAAGATAGAAAGTGTAAACATCTCTACTAAAATCATTGAAAAATCCTAAACCAACCATGATAAAGGCTTGTACTAGGTGCATTATTCCCATAAAAAGATTAAACTTTTTGAGATAGACAAAAGAAATTGGAGATTCATCGACTTCCATTTCAAGTTCTTCCTTCTGAATAATTAGATGCCAATTCAATGAAAATTGTTTGATGGCTCTATAAGATAGTTATATCGGAGAAATATTGCCAATAAAAATAGAATTGCACTGACCTGATATCGATTTATTCCATTGAAACCAGTTTGGCATTATATTATGGAATTATGGGGATCAAGGTCAATGAAATATGGAATAACAATTCAAAATTATGGAATTGCATCTAATCCTGAAGAAATAGCGGATTTAGCTAAAAATAACTAAATTTTGATCAAGGAGTAATCTCAATTTGGAATAATCTTCATCATCAAAAGTTTCCACACCCTTCGTAATTACAGCAATCTGGTTACATGTCTCAAGAAATCGGCTTTCTAGGTTTTTACTATATTGAATGGACTGTAATGTAAAGATTTTATCATGGATTCGTGCAACCGCATAAAATAGCCTATTAGAACGAATTGTATAGAAATCGCTTTCTTGAGAAATATTTCCTGAAAAGCTAGTGATAGCAGCTACAAATCCTGCAGAGAGTATGGATTTTTCGTCCATCTCATCTATTTTCGTTTGGAAATTATACACGAAGAGTGGGATACCTGTCTCTTGTATGACAAGAAAAGTATCTAATCCTAAATTACTTGAGAGAATAATAAATAAGGGCATAATAATAATGAAGGCCAACGCTATACTCCGAAGTCCAGTGAAAATAGCTGCTCCTAACTCGCCCCCTTCGTAGTCCAATCCCATAACAAATGAATAAAAAACTAGAAAAATTATCAAAATCAGAGTTGTTCTCACTCTTCTCTGATCAGAACTAAGCAATCCCTGGTTGATCTGTTGTTTTCGTAGTAAAAATAGAGTAAAAACTGCAAAAGCCGCTATAAAAGGGATTAAAAATCCATAAAGGAAACGTAATGGGTCTGATACTAAGTCAAATTCCCCAAATAAGACAACTTCCTCAATACTCACAACAATATCTTTTGGGAAGACAAAAAGGAAAAATATGGGGGTAATGCTTGACAAAAGGGCTGAAAATTTACCCCATGGACGTGAAATCAAACCATTGAATTCTAGTGTTGCAGCTAGTAACACAAAGGACGCTAGAAACGCTAAAGCAAGTTCTGCTCGCTCTGTAATAAAAGGTCCTTCAGGATAGAGCCCTTGTAAAAGCCACTGTATACTTTGTACAAATGGAAAAGCAGCCCATACGACAGTATTGGGAACCCCACGCTTTTCACCAAGATAAAGCATTCCTCCAGCACCCCCT
>JAEOTI010000621.1 GCA_016839955.1 Candidatus Hodarchaeota archaeon
AATATCGTGACCAGGGCTTCAATTTCGCGTGTACGAAAAGCAGAAGTTTTTTTAAGCTGAGTTCGAAGTGTTGCGTGGAAAGCTTGATGAGTAGTCTGCATTTTTGCTCAAACGCCGACAAAAGTCAGCTTTCCTTAAAGATCTTTCTGTCGAATAATATTCGAACAGGATAAAATTTTGAAATCAAGTCGAGTAATAAAACAGATTTCTTTTGATCCAGTTATTGTATTCTTTTTTCGATAACTTAAAAATCATGAAACTGGTCAATCCTAATAGGAACATAAGTCCACAATTATGCATCGATGTGAAAATCTTGAACAATCCACGAGTGATTATCCTTTTATTGAATTGGAATAATTCTTTAGATACCATCGAATGTTTGAAATCCTTAGAAACTATTAGTTATCCTAATTTTGATGTCATAATTGTTGACAATGACTCATTAGATGATTCTGTTCAACGCATAAAAGATTACTATAAGAATAACAATCGATTTTCAAAATTTATCCAAATTTCTAGTATTGAAAAGCTGATAACTCCTTTTAATCATGAAGTGAACGAAACAACGTTATTCTTCATTCAATCTCCTACAAATTTAGGATTTACATCAGGAAATAATTTAGGAATAAGTTTTGCTATGAAGAATTTAGATTTTTCCTTTATCCTCCTTCTTAATAATGATACCATTGTTTCACCAATTTTTCTCTCAAATCTTGTTAAAATCGCTGAAAGTGATCCAAAAATTGGTGCAATTGGTCCCCAGATCTTTTATCATGATTTTCCAGACACTATCCAAACGATGGGCAGTAGAATGGAAATGTTTTCTGGTCGAAGGAAAAAAATTCTTCCCGAACAAGTAAATAGTCCTGTTTTTTTGGTTGATTACCTTGATGGCGCTTGTAATCTCCTTAAACGTGCTGTTCTAGCAGATGTTGGACTCATGGATCCAGACTTTTTCTTTTACGTTGAAGATGTAGATTGGGGTTATCGAATAAGGAAAAAAGGGTATCTCTTACTGGTCACTACAAAAGCAAAGATCTGGCACAAGGTCGCCAAAAGCACAGGAGGGGGTTACAATCCAAGAGTTATCTACAATATTGTCAAGAATGACATTCTTTTCATGAAAAAACATGCAAAATTTTATCATTGGCCCAGTTTTCTGCTTATTTCTGGATTCTACCTTGTAAAGAGAATTTTTTTTACATTTTGGAAGAATCCGCATAAAATCTTGGCGTTTCTTCGAGGAATCCTTCACGGTAGTAAAATGATTGTAACACCCTCATTTCTTGGTGATTTTGACACAGTGCTCCATAAATTCCTTCTTAAATCCCAAGAAGTATTTACAGTCTCCGAACTCCTTGATTTACTAGGATCTCCCTATAATTCGGTCCAGAGATCTCTTCAAAGATTAGCAGAAAGAAAAAAAGTTGAAATTAAAGAAAGAAAATATATTTATCCCAAAAAAGATTAGAGTGAATGATCTTCAGTTTTAACCTATCAACATAGCAATTATGAAAAGAGATTTTTAGACTATGATTTATCTTACAGTTTCTCCTTAATCTCTTTTGTTAAAATTTCGATTAAGAGCGCCTCAAGTTCTGGTAATGCTAATTTAGCGTCAAGATGTATTATTTGGAAGTCTTTTGCGATCTTTTCATAAATTTTAGCCCGTCCAGTGAGATAATTCAACGAATAAAAATCCTTTTTTCGTTTGTAGGCGAGTTCTTTTGGAATTCGTAGGTAAAACATTAAATTTGGAGTTTTACGGATCCCAGGAAGGAAATACCAACAAATTTTCTTAGCGTTAATATATGGAAGCCCAAAATTAGTTACTAAATCAACAATGCTATCATAAATATATCTATCAGTTATTACTATATTATTTCGGAGTAAGGGTATCTGAACTTCAATCAACAATCTTATCCAATGATCAATCAATAATGCTAGGAGATAAATGTACCGAATGATTATATTATCTAAAGGAACTCTAAAAGGATTATCTTCATAAGAATAGACTTTTTTTTTCTTGCTTTTTCTCAAGATTAGCCTTTTTATCCCCTTTGGAAAAGATAGTTGCCCAAATTTTGCCCAAACATTTATTGAGGCTATTCCAAATCTTTGCTTTAATAGTTTTGAAGAGATTTTCGTTAGTGTACTCTTCCCTGAACCATCAAGTCCAATGAAGCAAATCAACATATTTTTTGGTCACCTTGTCAAATCTTCAAAAAGATGTAGTAACCCTGTTCAATATTATAAGCAAACCTAAAATACTTCATTTCCTTGAAATTTTAAGATTTAATAGATTGAACATAATCTTTACAAAGTAGAAAATATCAGGTTATATCAAGGAAAAATCCTATATATTCGTGAAAAGAGTACGATAAATCCGATGTAAAAGATTTTTGGAATTGTTAAGTGTTTCAAGGTTTTTTAAATGAAAGATCCAATACTTTGACAAAAGGCGAACATAGGATGAGAATCTGTCTGGTAGGCAACGTCCAAGGAAATATCGATGAGGGAATGAAAAAAATATCTTTTTGTATTTATTCCGCCTTAAGTCCTTTAGTTACCGTAAGAATATATAGCCCTTTAGACTTAATATCAAAGTGGCAAGAAATTAGAAAATTTCATCCCGATATCATTCATTATCTTACTGGTCCATCCATATTCTCCTTTTTTCTCCTTTGGGTCACAAATAAAATTAATCGAAATATTCGCACAATAATTACAATTTCACATCCTCAAAGACTATTTTCCAGTAGAATAATTTCACTGTTGAAGCCAAATCTTGTGTTGGTGCAATCGGAAGACATGAAGAATTATTTCTCAAAAATCGGAATTAAAAATGAGTATTTTCCCAATGGTGTTGATATTATAAAATTCTCACCAGTAGACGAACCGAAGAAAATCCAGATAAGAAAAGAATTGGGAGTGGATCTCAATAAATTCATAATTCTACACGTTGGAAATCTGAGAAAGGGAAGAAATCTCGTTTTACTCAGATATATTGCTCAAGAAATAAAAGGTGTTTATGTGGTTGTTGTTTCTAGTACAAGTATAAAATCAGATAATATTGAAGATTCACTCTCTAGTGATCCTAAAATACAGGTAATTTCTAATTATGTTGAGGAAATAGAAAAATTTTACCAATTAGCAGATTGCTATGTCTTTACTGTACTAGAAAGGCCATATGCTATTGATCTTCCTCTTTCAGTCCTTGAAGCAGCTGCGTGTAATCTTCCGATTGTCACTACACGATATTGTGGAGTTTCAATCTTTTTTGAAGAAAATCCTTTCTTTTTGTTTTCAGATTCAGTGGGAGAAATGGTTAAAAAAGTTTCACAGATTAAAATTGATTTACAAAATAAGTTTAGCGAAATTCGAAATAGAGATGGTGTAATTGCATTCTCTTGGAAAAATCTCGCTTCTCGTTTAGTGAGAATTTATCAAGACGAATTGAACAAATAAACCTAATATATTCATCTTGTTCATTCTAATCAGGTATAAATGATGATAGGTTATGCTGAAAACATGCATTATTCTCTTAAACTGGAACAATTTTGATGACACATGTGAATGTTTGGATTCACTCAGGACTATTTCTTCCCAAAATTTTGATGTATTAATTATTGAAAATGGTTCACAAGATGATTCTTATCTTCGTTTAATGGAATATAGTGAGAAT
>JAEOTI010000622.1 GCA_016839955.1 Candidatus Hodarchaeota archaeon
ACCAGAGATCTATTTTAGGACGAATGATGATTCCTCCAATGTTCACATTTTTTAGCATTGGAAAGATAGTCATAACCCACATTCCCACCAGACTCCCCAAAATACTTGCTATCAGTCCTAAGAGACTCAAATGAAGCACAACACCTAACACGACTTGATTTTTTGTCGCTCCTAACCGCTTGAATGTCTCAAGCGCTCTCTCATTAGAAACAATTGGTTGAGAAATCACTGATGTAATACTTAATAGAGATAATACTGAAATAATTATCACCAAACTGGTTAATGTCGTCAAAATAATGGCTAATGTAGTTTGTAAGAAACTCGATACAAACTGTGAAGATAAAACAACAGAAAAACTGCTGTCCTTATCCCAATCGATCTTTTCAATATTTAAAATAGGATTTATGGTCTCAACCATAAGAGGAATACTAAGTTCTTGTTCAGCAAACTCAATAATAACTACAGGGAAAACCTCATCAACAAAAGTAATGTTTACAGAATAGTTTGTCCAAGGAATTGTATAGAATGCAATTTCCCCATTATCGTCAGTAAATCCTGAGAATTTTATGCCATAATAATCATTCATTAGCACTACATTGGCTTTGGTGATCCTCTGAGAGAATTGATTGGTCAAAGTAATGTTTAAGTCTCCGGTCATCTCGATGAGTTTGACTATTGATATCCGTTGGCTTTCCTTAAACGTAATTTCCTCTTGAGAAATGAAGCTCCCCTTAACTATCTGCAGAATATATTTACCTACAGGGACAAACAACTCTACTAGTCCACTAGAGTTCGTTTCACTGGAAAAAACGCCATTAATATCGCTTCTTAGCGACACATCCGCTTCAGAAACGGAATATCCACTAATAGTTTGGGTTGAAATAGAAATATAAACATAACCTATGCTTAGCATACAAGTTATGTTATTGTGACGAATTGTAAAGTATTTGGTATTTCGAAATTCACCTTTTATTGCTCTGATCTCATACACACCTGGTTCAGATAATTGAAATGTTACCCTCCCTGTGACATTAGTTGTTCCCGAGGTGACTTGGGTGGAATTCTTGAAGATCACGATATCACAATCGGCTAGTCTATTATCAGAACTATATAATGACGTCCCGTTAAAAACAACGACATCTAATAAATAATCATCAAGAAAATCAAAAAAGAAGGTAGTTGTGTTTAAAAATATTACTTTCCAGGTTTGCATTAAACTTTGATTTTCTGCTGGGATTGCGGTAACATTATAGTCTAAACCTACTTCTAATTGAAACTCACAAATGCCACTTATATTTGTTAAGGTTTGAGCAATAGGTTCATTAAACCTTGTGATACTTACATTACTCGACTCTAGAGGAATTCTATTTTCCCCCCGAGTCCAAACGATAAAAGGAGCAGTTCCTACATAGATTGTGTGGTTAATAGTTCCATTAATGTTTAAAAAAAACTCTCCGAAACTCTCATTATATTGAAATTCAAACTTATACACACCAAGATAATCCAGATAAATGGGGGTACCACTTTGGTAGTCAGTCATTTGAAGACCGGTGTTTATGATTCGTACAGTGCCTCCTTGAACCTCCTGTCCTGATGAAACATTCAAGACAGTTAAAGCCAGAGAATTCTCTAATTGAACTTCTATATGCATTGATTCGGTTAATTTAATTGTTGAATTCTTTTCAATCTCCCTATAATGAACCAAAATATCATAGAAATCTTCCGAAATCCTATGAAATTGAGCCAATCCCTCAGCATCTGTTTGAGAAGTACGATTCTCGTTATGGCGAAACTTATTCTGAAGAAAAATAGACGCATTCTCTGCTGGTTCCTTATTAAAGGTAATGTTGAAGTCGAGATCATAATATGAGGCCCCGATTCGAATCTCAAAGGGATCAATGAAGCTTTTATTTACAAACACTGAAAGTGGAGCACTACTTTGTACTCCAGAGGGAGTTGCCACAAATTCATAGCTTCCAAATTTCAGCGTAAATTCTGTGAAATTTCCATCTTGAATTGTTTTTGTCTCAACATGGGCACCATTTGGAGTATAAGCCACAATCGGTGTTCCTACTAAAGTTTCTGCAAGTTCTGGATCCTGGGTATTGAGAAGGATTCGCAGTGAATACTCCTCATTTAAGAGCTCAAACAACCTCTCTTTCGTTATAATTTCTTCATTGACCAACACTCGAATGAAAGAAACAAAATTCGATTCCTTCTTAGCCAAAATTTTCCCCACTGATAATGGAACTAGTAATTCCTCATCAGTCGGAGTGTCTGAACGTATTATCCCAGTAATTACAACTTCTATCACCACATCAGTCACAGTGCTCGCTAGTTGGAGTTTATCGTCACAATCCAAGCCAAGTCCTTCTGCTAAGAGATACCCGATCATTGCTCCATTGACATGAGTGTTTGTAGTTTCACCAAAATTTGGGTTAAACCAGGTACCTTCTATCAGGCTTATGGGAGTAACCTGGAGGAAATTCGGTGTTATCCCTCGGACTATCATAGATTGGTCATCTAAATTTTGTATGATGGAGACACACATAGTTTCAGCACTGATTGCTATAACTCCTTTTACTTTCTGAATATCAGATTGTACATAATCAGGAACCATACCAGTGAGAGGAGTCGTGCTTCCTGGTTCTGTAACGATTAAAATGTTGTCTGCTTCATCAATGAAGAATTCCTCTTCACTAACCCCCATTATAAATGCTGCAATCGCCCCCGAAGTTGTGGAAACAAACATGATACCAATTAAAAACAACCATAGATCTCTGAGAGTAAATATCTTAATTCTAGCCAGTACAAATGTATTTACTTTAAGTAGATCCATCAATATGAGACTCCTATCTATCTATACCATGTGTGGACAAAGTAAGATTACTTGGTTCTTTTCTAGCAATGATAACCGCAGGATATAAAGCAGCCACCATTGATATAAGATTAGAAAAAAGCATCAAGATAAATATCGTAGTTATATCAAATTCTGGAATTAAAAAACCACCAGTAAAGAACACTGATAGAAAAGAAAATAACAAGGGGGGTATCATAATCCCAAAAAGAAATCCCATGATAAATCCTGCATTTCCAATTATTTCAGCCAATATCATGACTAAAAAGATAACTTGGAACGTAGACAAACCCATTGCTCTCATAATTAGTAGATCTCGTTCATATTTCTTCACAAACCAAGAAATGGCATGGAAAATTCGTATTAAGGCAATGATAAACAAGACTCCAAATAGTAGGCTTAATTGAAGTATAATATCAGAAAAAAGATTGTCAGTAAATACATCAGTTTGTTGTTCAGGTTTGATCGTCAAAGTCTGTATATGATCTTTCAGTATAACTTTTAGATCTGTGATTGTTTCTTCTGCAAAATGTGCATTTTTCAAACGGATCTTAATCCTCTGATACAAATTCTGAGTCAAATTTTGGTTAAAAAGCATTAAATAGTCTTCTATTTCAACGAGAATTACATTTTGCTGTTCTTTAACATTTTGGATAAAACCAACAATAAGTAATTGCACTTCTGTCCCGAGTGAGTCATCAGTAAGATTTATTTCGGAGGAACCGACCAAAGGATGAAGATTTTTTCCTACTAAACATTCAGGATAACTGTTATTAGATTGGGGGAGCTTTCCAGCGTAAATCTCTGCTTTTGAGTAATAAATCATCAATTCCGAGATATTTACACCAATTATGTAAGAATAGAAGGATTCATTTATTGAGGAAAGACAAACTTTTCTTTCAACAACCGGTAAAACGTGTTCTATATTCGTATGGGTAATTAAAGAAAGAACTTCAGGAGGGAGCCCATTATCTGGATTGTTTGTTTGAATAAATATACTAGGAGAATCGCCGGCTTTTTTTGTAATCCCAAAAATTTCAGCTGTGAAACCTGAAATTACCCCAGATGTAGCAATCATCATTGAAATAATTAGAGCAAATCCCATAATAGATCTGAAGGAATGTTTCTGGCTCCTTCCAATTATTCGGATTGTGAACTTCATGAACAATAACTAGACACCTTTAATTACATTATAAATCGAAATACAATGTTTAATAGTTGTCGTTTTCAATATGGTTTCATTTTAACATAATCACAATAAATACCAATGAGGTAATAAGATTACTGCTTGCTGACTTCTGTAATTTTAGCCACTAAAATTTTTAACCTTGAGCTTTACACAGGTCTTATTCGTTTTAATACTTATGATAACATGGTTTCAATTCACTTCCATCATACTTTTAGATAATTAAACAGGAAGCATCTCAACTAGAAGAGAGGTCAGTTTCATGGTCTCAATAATAGATTTTTTGCCAATTCTAACAATATTCGCAGTAGGAGCTGGCATCTGGCAACTTCTAAATAAATTAGTGAGATGTAATTTCCGCAAAACTGAATGTTTTAATATTTTCTTATTGCTTGGATCGTTCGGTCTTATTCTTCCTCTTACATGGATTGGTATTCAACCGAATGGAATCTTAACACTTTCTCTAGGAAGCCATTCATTTGATTTGATTAACTTCCATGGGTGGTGTTTGACATACCTGGCATTAGGATTGATAATCGCAATAATTGCAGCCTATTATCTGCTCCGCAAATTACTTACAAGGCTCGAGCATTCCCAATTTGATTTGAATACTCTTAAAGATTATCGAACTGCCTTGCTAGGTTTGCTACTCTTGGATTATTTCATTCTCGAATCCATTCTACCTCTACGTGGTTTTGATGCTTTATACTACTATTTTCCTGAGGCTGAAGTCTTCTACCAAACAGGTAGGATAACAGAAGTAAACTACCTATCATTTTTACCTGTGATAAAGAGTCCCCTAAACGTTCTCCTTTATGTCTACAGTTATGAAGTTACAGGTGAACTAGCCATCCAATTAATCCCTTTTATCTTTCTTCTTGGTTTGGTTTTATTGGTCTATGACTTTTCTCTGGAGTTATTCGACAATCATTCACTAGCTTTGATCGCTGCAATTTTCACACTGACTCTTCCTCTTACCTACTGGTTAATGAACTATTGGGTTTTTTATCAAGATCTCTATCTATGTTATTTCTTCTCTATGACTTGTTATTTTAGTTTGAAATGGTATAAATCCCCATCAAAACTAAGTTATGGATTATTTATGGCTATAGGAATAATTACCACGTTATTATCAAAAATAACAGGATGGACTTTGCCAATAATCCTTGTATTATGGTTACCTACTGGATTAAAGGGAAAAATTACTCGTTTAACAATTATTCCTATACTTGGAGCCTTTTTGTGTATTCAAGCTGCTACTAAAGTTTTTATTGGTATCACTCTACCTATTTTTATTTCTCTCGGAGCTGCAGGTTATTTTATTATCAAAGAGAAACAAGCAGATTATCATACGCGAACATTTATTCGACTTATCCCAATTGCAATTGGTGCTGTAATTGGAAGCTTCTGGCTTAATAATAGGATGTCATTATCGAAATTAGTCTGGGAAGAGATATACACTCTGTACTTTCGATTTAGTCGAACCATAATATGGAGTTACCCAAAACAATTTCAGAATCCCTTGCTCTATACACTTGAAAACGTTCATAGAGTCAATTTTATATCTGCAGCAGGGATTTTATTAATTGGAAGTGCCTTCGTTTTACCTTGGCTCATCCTCAAGGTTTTTTCGCTGAAAGATTTCCGTCCTATCACCGCACCTCTAATTTGGATATTAGTTTTTTTTGGGATTTGGGCTACATTTTATCTAGATGGCTCGATTCGCTATTTAGCTCCCATTATCACCCCAATGGTACTTATTGTCTCATGGGGCTTTTATCAATTAACAAAGAAGATTGAAAATAAAGCAAGACAGGATTTTGCTGCATTGTTATTCGCATTCCTAGGATGTCTTAGCTTTTACTATTTAATCCCCTTAAAATCATTGTCAATCACAGATCAAACTCAAGAAGCAATCGGGCTTAGTTA
>JAEOTI010000623.1 GCA_016839955.1 Candidatus Hodarchaeota archaeon
AACATGTGATTCCTTTTATGGAGTATATGATGATTGTACTGATGATCAAGGACCTTTTTACAGCTTAAGAAATACCCACGTCATTAATCAAAAAGATACTAAGATTCCTCTGACATTTGTTCTTGGAATACTCAACTCAAATATGATGACATTTTATGGTCGCGAAAGGAATATTATTCGACAATCAGGGGAAAATAGGCAGCCTCAAATTAGAATCAATGATCTTCAGCGAATCCCTATTGTCATTCCCAAAGAAGATAAATTAGAAATTTATAGTTTTTTCGACAAACGGGTCAACAAAATTACCCAGATTAAACGACAACTCGCATTAAATAAATCACAAAAAAAAGAGAGATCAGAAAGCTTAAACTTTGAAGTAAAACAGTTAGAGGAAGAACTTGAAAGAAAAGTAAGGGAATTATATGGATTAACTGATAATTCTAAATAAATTTAACATTTATTCTTCTGTTTATCGAACATTTTTCATAAAAAAACATTTTCGTTTGATAGGTTGTTCAAGAACCTATAAAATCTGAAAAAAAGAATCTAGACATGTGTATAGTAACTGACAGCATTGAAATAATTTTCAAATAGACTATTAATATACTAACCTTTTCTATTCTCAAGGAATGTCACATTCCTTTTCAAAGGAAGACATTGAACAAATGTTCAACGATTACGTTGATCATTTTCAATAGATTTAACACTTGGTGTAAAAACTATGACTCTAGATAAAACACCCCAATTAGCAGAATGGACCTATTCAATTCCTGAGTCAGAAATTCGCAGATTACTTCGGTATTCTCCAAAATACTACTTTGCAGGCGGGAAACCAGGAGCTTTACCTTTAACACCGTTCCGTGAAATACTTCAGAGATTAGCAGATGAAACACTTGGAGTAGCGATAAAAAATTATGGAGAAATAAGCACTCACCAACTTCTGGATTATGGACGCACTGAAGGATCGCCAGAATTGCGTAAAGTCTTAGCAGCAAGACTTAGACTAAGGGACAATATTCCACTTGATTCAGATGAAGGATGGAAAAATGTTATTATAACTTCAGGTTCTCAACAGACTCTCTATGCACTTTTGGATGTATTAATACGCCCTAGAGACATAGTCATGGTTACTCGTCCTTCCTACTTAGGATTCGTTACACCTGCAGTAAAGTTAGGAGCAGATTTGATTTCATTACCAACAGATGATCATGGACTTTTACCTGAAGCTGTTGAAACTGCTTGTATTATATCGGAAAAAGAGTATGGCACAACTCCAAAACTACTTTATGTTGTCCCTTTCTCAGACAATCCTAAAGGTACTACTCTTCCTAACTCAAGAAAGTCGGAACTATATAATCTTGCGGAACAATGGGATTTTCTTATTGCAGAAGATGTAGCATATAAAGAAATACGTTTTGGACAAGATTTACAACCAATTCATCCAATAAAAGAATTAGATAAGGAGAACAATCGAGTCGCTTATTTTTCAACCACAACCAAGGAAGCAGCAAGTCTTCGGTTGGGTTATTCGGTATTTCCAACTTTTTTAAAAGATTCTATAATTAAAACTAAAGGATACTTAGATCTATGTTCACCTTCTTTGACACAAGAGATTGCAAGGATCTACTATGAAGAGTATATTGATAATTGGCTTCCTCGCGTAGTAAAGGTATATGAAGAAAGATCTAAAGCAATGATAGAAGCTGTTGATGAATATATGCCCTTTGGAACACACACATATCCTCAAGGAGGTTTTTTTATATGGTTTGAATTAGAAAATAGGGAGTTTGATACTAAATTATTTCAAGATTCGAATCTCGATGAAGTCCTTTTCGTTCCTGGTCACACGTTTTTTCCCCTTAATGGGTGGGCTATAGACGATACATGCACCAAAAAGGTTCCTCAAATTTCCAAAAAAAATACAATGAGGATAGGCTATTCATTAATGGCTCCAGATTTAATTAGAAAAGGAATTAAACGCTTGGCACAATTAATTACAACTTATGAGTCTCGGGGGTGATTATTAAAAGGTAAGAACATTAGAGAAGGGTATTTGAGTCGAATACCCTTCTTTCTAGCCATTTACAGTTATTATAAGTTCATGATCGAAAAAAGACCCTAAAAATCCATAAGATCGTCTTTGTGCATCTCTCAAGGTATTAGTTATTCGAACTTCCCAATTACCATCTTCATCGTTAAACTTGACTTCGTAAACTAAGCGAGTTGCAGGTTCTAAATCAAAGGCAAATGCTTTGTAATCAGTTGTTCTTTTTGCTTCATCCATAACAGAATTAATTGTCATATCGTTCCAGAGAGTGCGATTAAATGACATTTTCTGATAAGAATAGGTCTCTACTTTATCTTGGAACAATTGATTCACCAAATGAACATGAATTTGATCCTCTTCTTCTATTAGGATCCATCGAAAGATTGGGATAAATTCCGCTGACGAAGTTGTTGGTGATTGGGTAGCAATTGTATAAACAAACAAAGAACTGTAAATAAAAATCAATATAAGAAATAATCCTGCAGTAACTTGAGAATAATTAACGAATTTAGAAAATGAAAATGATTCATTTGGCTTAATTTGACGAATGACAACCCAAAATACTAGGACCGCCGATAAAACAGTAATTAAAGGGTCAAAAACCGTCAGAATACCTATTGAGTATCGAGTAGAAGTAATAGGATAAAGAAGAGGAACTCCACTATAAGTTATCAAATCTAATGAAAGATGTAGATTTGCCCCAAAAAATGCTGAGAAAGATGTTTGTCTGTTTAAAGGAGTTATTATTTTATGAAAACTTTCTTTAGAAGTGAGTTTCTCTACGTATTGTGTTAAAAAAATAAAAATTATTGCAGTAATGGGTGCAAAGAAAATAGTATGCGTTAATCCTCGATGCTGGAGAACATATAACTCTGGGGACAGTATAGGAATCCAACTTATTAAAACATCTAAGTCTGGAGCAATTCCCCCAATTATGAATGCTCGTTGTCTATTATCGTCGGGAAAAAGAAAATACGCTATTGCTACACTGACAGTAATGTGAGTAAAGAGATCCATTTGAATCAAAACAAGGTTATTTTTTTGTTATAGCTTTGGTTCATAAAAAAAGCTGTTCTTTTTTATTGTTTTAAGGTAATTAACAATTTCTTCATTTGATCGGTCATCTGACCACTCTAGAATATCACTCATAATTTCTGTTGTCCGTTCAGCAACTGTTCTTTGATGTTCGGGACAAACTAACCAAGCTATCTCCATTCTTCGACAGAGAACATCATCTAAATGAACTGGGCATTCTCTTTTAGTAATATAAACAATTTCACCCTTAATCCAGGGAGCAACTTCCAATGGAACTTCCTCTAGTAAGCGTTGGGAGTAATCTGATTGTTCATTAACACTTTTCAGGATTATTTGTGCTCCATGCCCATACTGTTCGAATAAGTGTTTAAGGATGAATGGATCCAAATTTGATTCTTTTACTTCCTCTAAGGCTTCCCATTCCTCCTTTGTCATTGAAATAGTATAAACTATCTTTGAAAATCCCTTTTTGGTATTAAATTTAGGAAAATTTTTCTTAGTTCGAGGCTTCAGATGCTTAAGTAACAAATCTTCTGCCATTTTTCTAAAGGTAGTTAATTTCCCCCCAACAATAGTAAAGAGACCATCAGATCTTTCTAGGATTAGATGTTGTCTTGAAACTTGACTTTCTGGCTTTCCTGGTTCAGCCACTAAGGGTCTTAAAGCAGCGTATGACCCTAAAATATCATCATCAGTTATTTTTGCTTCTGGAAAGAGTACGGTCACAGTTTTACGGAGATATTCAACATCTTCTAACTTACAATAGCAATCTTCTGGTTCACCCTTAAAATCAGTATCTGTGGTACCAATTAAAACCCATTCATTTCTTGGTAACACAAAAAAGAATCTACCATCATCTAATGATTTTATTCCAAATGCCCGATTCACTGGTAAATTTTCTCTCGGTACGGCGAAATGTACTCCTTTTGTAGGTCGGATTAATTGTTCTTTAGACATTCTTCCGATTTCTAATATCTGATCAGTCCACACACCAGTTGCATTTACTACAGCTTTTGCTCGAATTTGAACCTCTTCACCAGTGTCAGTATTTTCTATAGCTATTACACCATTTATTTTCTCATTATCATCCCACGTGAAATTTATAACTTCCAAATAATTTACAGCACAGACTTTTCCTGTATTAAGACTATTCCAGATTGTTTCAATCGTTAATCGTCCATCATCTAAGTTAGTATCATAATAAAGTACTGCTCCCTCTAATCCTGTAACATCGAAGGTGGGTTCAAGTTCCTTTAAGTATTTTGGGTCTTTTATGACCTCTCTTTTTGCATAATTTTTAAAACCACAAAGAAAATCATAAAGAAAAGCAGCTAAACGTATTTTTCGAAGGCTTTCACTACTCTTTGGTAAAGTACGTCTTTGAATTTGTCGTTCGTTGAAAATTGGATAGACGAATTGAAGGGGTCTAATCATATGAGGAAGGGCTTTATCGCGGAGCCAATTCCTCTCGGTAGTCGCTTCTCTTACAAGACCGAATTCTCTACTTTTAAGATAGCGGATACCACCATGCCCTAGTTTACTTGATCCACTTGATGTTCCAAAGGCAAAGTCGTATTTATCTAGAAGAGCAACAGATAATCCACGTAATGAAGCTTCTTGTGCAATCCCTGCACCAGTTATTCCTCCCCCAATAACTAAAATATCCCATTCATTTTGTTGAAGCCGGTTGATTTCTTCTTTACGATCAAGTTCGCTATAATTCAAAAATAGAGAGGAGTTAGATTTCATAATAACCGCCATCAAATCGTGCAAATGCTTTATTTAATAACTTGAAAGAATTTTATTTTAGATCTAGATAAAATTAGTTCTTTGAACGAAATATAAAAAGTGACCGACTTGACAATTGAATCAACACCTAGTTTAGCTCTTAAAAACATAGGAATATCGCTATCAGAGCGTATAGAGATATATTTAAGAGATGTTTTGAATTTTCTCTCTAGATTGTCCCCAAATGAAATCACATCAATTATATTATTTGGTTCTCACGCTAATGAAAGTGCAACCCCATTATCAGACGTCGATCTTTTAGTAGTTATTTCAGATAAGGTAAATAAAGAAAAATTCATTCAAGTAAAACAAAATTTACAATGGTTGGAACTTAAGGCAGGGTTAACAAGAGAACATCCAAAAAGAATGATCAAAAAACTCTCAACAGTTTTAAATCGTCAAACTGGGATGTTTGTTTCTAGTTTCATTTGTTTTCACAGAGATTTTGTACAAAACAGATTTCATAAAATTTTCTCAGTTAGCCGTTTATTTACAAAATTACTAGCTCCTTGGAAATTAGTCTTGTGGAATGTCCACTTAAGTGGGATAACAATTTGGGGAGAGAATCTACTAAAGAAAACAAATTTGAGAAGAGCAAATCAATCTCAACTTGCAAAAAGTTATATCATGAACACGATTCAACTAATTACTTCAATATTCCTTGGCCCTTTTGGACAACAGACAACAAAATACGCAATTGAAGCCATCAAATGGAGCCTAAAATCTTGTTATCTCTATGAAACTGGAAAAACAGCCCCTTTAGAAAGAATAGTTGATTTTTATATAAATAGAGTCGGAGCTGATACCTTTTTAGGTATTAAATTAATTCAAATGATGATTTTGAGAAATAATTATCAAGAAAAACCTATATTTTCGATTTCATCAATATTGGTTATTTATTTGATTCATAAAGCGATTAATGTTAAGAGAAACAAAAGAAAATAAATGAAATAAAGAAAAAAACTAAGGAAAAAATTTCAATTATTCTGATGAGAGAATTTTCATAGTATCTTTTCAAAAACCAATGAAATGAATGAATATCACCATTTGTGGGGGAACGTAAGAGATGGGGAGATAGCTTATGACTAAAAGGCTCATAGACTGGAAGTCCCCAATCTGGAAGATCGAACAGTAAATGAATAATGCCTGATAGTCCAATCCAAAAAGTTAATTCTGAAAAAAAGCCTAAAAGGAAGATAAGTACCCAAAAAATGGGCCAATGGGTTATTAAAATCCTATGATTATTATCAGCAGCGAATTTTGATAAAAATATGTCAAAATCTATACTTGTACACAAAAGAGTAACAAATATAATTTGTTCATTAGAAAAACCTAACCAAAAAGCAATGGAAAAAGCTGTAGTGAAGTGAATATGTGGCAACATTAGGGAATCACACTATTTTTCAATTATTTTAACAATTCATATCAACCCTTGAAAATTAATTCTCCTCTCAACAAATTTATTGTTCAATAAGTAATAATCAAGGTTTTTGAGTTGGATATTGTGAAATTTGATCCAAAA
>JAEOTI010000624.1 GCA_016839955.1 Candidatus Hodarchaeota archaeon
ACTGGATATATTCATTCGAATTGTTTTCTCGCAAATCTATTGCTTCTTCATAAGTCATATCCTGCGGAAAATAACCGTTCAACATATCATGTGCAGATGTTTGATCTGTCAAACAGAGAGGAGTGATCCCATTATCAAGTAAATATTGTAGAAGATCTACTGCATTACAGAGAACTCCGATTGATGTCTCTTCATTTTTTGCAGCATACTCTCTTGCTAGTTTGATACCTTCCTTAATCGAAGATACTTTATGATCTAAATAGGGAGTGCCACGATCTCGACCTTCATTATACATTCGGTCAATTTGTTTTGGGTTGATCTCGGCAATCAGAGCAATTTTTTTATTCATCTTTATTGCCAAAGGTTGAGCTCCACTCATCAGGCCCAAGCCAGCAGTTACTACGAGACTTTTCTCAAAATCATCCAATTTTTTTTTGTAGTCAGAGCTCGATTCCGCTACCTTAATTGCTTCTGCAATTGTTTCGTAGGTTCCTTGGATAATGCCTTGTAATCCAATAAAAATCCAAGATCCTGCAGTCATCTGCCCATAAACGGTTAATCCGGCATCAACCATTTCCTGGAAGTGTTGAGTCCAATTAGGGACAATTATTGAGTTAGTGATTACACATCGAGGAGCTAACGGATGTGTTAACATTTTTCCGTATGGAATTCCTGATTGCATGAATAGAGTTTCATTCGGTTCAAGATCTTCAAGAATCTCTAAAGTATCATAAAAAGCCTTCCAGTGCCTTAGATTCTTTCCTGATCCTCCGTAAATATACAATGTTTCCCAATCGGAGCCATTGTGTAAATTAGAAATTATCGCTCGTTTTATAGCCTCTGTCTCCCATCCTGCTTTCGTAGTTGGTTTTAAAGCATCTTCCCCTGTTGGCAGAGGAGGAATTTTCTCTGGTTTTCTATCTATTCTTAGCAATTCTTCTTTTGGAATTTTAAAATCGCCGTTAATGATCTCATCTAGTCTTGATTTTTTCTTTTCAGTCAATAACGACCTCTCCATGAAAAAAATGTATTATAATAACAGCTTTTGCTCACTCTAGCTTTTCACATATCTTCCATTTTAATTTCTCTGAGAGACGAAAATTATGATAATGTATTCTATTTAGAAATTAAATAGAACGAGGCCGAATCAATGAATGATGTTTTGGAAATATCAGGTTCAGATCTCACACTAACTGATTTTGTAAATGTCGTTAGAAATGCAAAAAAGGTTCAAATCGCAGCTGCAGCAATTCCTGTAATTCAAGAAGGAAGGAAAAGAGTAGAAACTATTTTAGCAGAAAAAAAGATTGCATATGGGATCAATACAGGCTTTGGTTCTCTATGTGATTCAATTATTTCCCCAAACGAACTTTCACAACTTCAGTTAAACTTAATCAAGTCACATGCGTGTGGAATGGGTGAACCGTTTCCAGTAGAAGTTGTACGAGGAATGCTACTACTTAGAGGTAACTCCTTAATCAACGAGGTGTCAGGAGCCCGTTTAGAAACGATTCAGTTTCTGATTGATCTTCTTAACAATGAAATTCACCCAATTGTCCCTGAACATGGGTCTCTTGGTGCCAGTGGGGACCTAATCCCTTTAGCTCACATGGCGCTAGTTTTACTTGGACTCGGAGAGGTTGAAGTAAACGGTAAGAGACTTGATGGAAAATCAGGACTTAAAGAAGTTGGACTAACTCCCATTTCTCTCGAAGCAAAAGAAGGATTAGCATTAATAAACGGAACCGCCGTTAGTACAGCTCTTACAGCATTAGCTCTATACGATTCTAAAAATTTAGCCTTTATTGCGGATGCCACTTGTGCATTAACACTTGAAGCTTTATGTGGTGACACTGCTCCGTTTTCAAAAGAGATTCATAAACGAAGACAATATATTGGACAAGGAGAGAGTGCAAAACAAATTCTAAAACTTATAGGCGGTAGTACATTAGTCGATTCACATCAACATGTACAAGATCCCTATTCAGTTAGATGTGTTCCTCAGGTACATGGAGCTTCAAGAGACGCCATAAGTTATGCAGAATCAATTATTAAGATTGAACTAAATGCTGTGACAGATAATCCATTTATCATACGTCAAGGAGATACTTTTGATGCGATCTCAGGAGGAAATTTCCATGGTCAACCGATTGCCCTAACTGCGGATTTCCTTTGCATGGCCATTAGTGAATTTGGTAGCATTTCAGAACGCCGGATTGAAAGACTGTTGAATCCCCAACTCAGTCGCTTACCACCTTTTCTAGTTGAAAATAGTGGATTAAATTCTGGTTTTATGATTTCTCAATATCTTGCTGCAGCCTTAGTGTCCGATAACAAACTATCATCACATCCTGCATGTGTGGACTCAATTCCCGTCTCAGCTAGTCAAGAGGATCATGTTAGTCTTTCAGTACATGCTGCAAGAAAACTTAGACGGATTTTGACTAACGTTGAGCGAATTTTAGCTATTGAATTACTAATTGCAGCTCAAGGGATTGATTTCAGAGAAGAAGGAAAGGAAAAACTTGGGAAGGGAACAAAAATTATTTATCAAACTATTAGAGATTTAGTACCACCTTTAGACGCAGATCGTGAATTACACAAAGATTTTGCTAAGATAGAAAATCTGATTCACTCAGGCTTACTGACTAAAAACTTAAAGGGCTATATGCTGTAAAAGGTTAGATTAAGAAGAAGGGAAGATTAATTGACCTTATACTCCCCCAGCAGAATTCGGAGGATTGTTAACAGGTCTGAATTTATTCAATATGTAATAAGATGGATTCCAATCTCTTTTGTTATTGGTTTATTCTCAGGATTCATCATGGCTGGTTTCATAAGGACCATTCAGCTTATAGGGGACTTTTCAAATGATACTATGGGGATCCAGCCCTATATCACTATGATTTTTGGTGGAATAGTCTGTTCGATTTTCCTCTACTATGGATTTAATGAAGTTAGATCTGCTGGGATCTCTTATATTGTTGAACACAAACACTCTAACGAGGAAATACCAAACCATACAATACCTACTAAATTTCTAGCTTCTTCTGCAGCTTTAGGAACAGGTCTTCCAGCAGGTCGAGAAGGTCCTGCTGTAGTTATTGGAGGTGCTCTTTCATACTTTCTTTGTGAAAAGCTTAACTTTTCTCCACAAGATATCAATAGAGCGATTCTGATAGGTTCTGCAGCAGCTACAACAGCCACTTTTCAAGCCCCTTTGGGTGGATCAATTTTTGCTGCAGAAGTTCCATACAAACAAGATGCAGACTTGTCTCTTTTTATGCCCGCAGTTTTCGCATCAATAATTGCTTTCCTTACATATTGGGGAATTTTTGAGTGGATTTTCGAAAAAGATCCACGATTGCTTCATATTTCGATTTCTGAATCCTTTGATATAACCTCAGAACATTTAATCCAAGCTGTGATATTAGGAATTTGTTGTGGGATCATTGGTATTGGCTTCGCTACTTTTTTTCAGTTTTTTAAAATCTTTATTCGTGAGTATATGAAAAAACAGGAGTATCTCACTCCAATAATAGGTGTTATTCTAGCAGCTATCATAGTTGGTTGTTTTGCACTACTGCAAGATGATTATTCTCTTGCAGGAAGCGGTTTTGAAACTTTAGATCTTCTAGATCAAAATAAAGACGAGTTGGAATTATTTACAATTTTACTGTTGCTTTTTGGGATGATTCTAGCAACAAGTTTTGCTGTAGGGGGTGGTAACTCAGGTGGTGTTTTTGGTCCATCCCTGGTTGTTGGAGCCCTTACAGGAATCGCTTTTTCAATTCTTCTTGGTGTAGAAGAACATTCAACCGTGTTTATGGTAATGGGTATGGCTGCGTCGCATACTAGTGTTACCAAAACACCAATAGCCTCTGTGGTGCTTATATTAGAAATATCAGGTGTTCCTCCTGATCTCATTATATTCATGGCTCTTGCAAATTTGTCCGCTTACCTTGTAAGTGGAGAAAAATCATTATACTCTGGGCAATTGGTGAGTCGGGAAGAAAAAATACGAAGAGAATTAGATTCACTGGATCATATAGATGATATTTATGTTTCTGATGTTATGACCAAAGAAGTGAGAGTATTTTACCCAGAAATGCCTTTGATAGACGTGAAAATATCCTTTCAGGCGACTAAGCTTCATTCGATTCCAGTATTAGAGAGACAAAATCTTGTTGGCATATTAGCAGTAGATGATCTCTTACGCGTAGAAAATACTGGAATTGATCTTGAAAATACTCGAGTCCAGGATGTAATGGTGAAAGATGTACTGTTTGTATATGGTGACGATCATCTTAGAATTGTATTAGGATATATTGCTAATACAGGGTTTGAACGATTTCCTGTTCTTGATCGAAGGACTAAGAAACTCATTGGAATAATTACTCTACGTACTATCATTCGATCCTATGAGGAAAGAAAAACTGAATGGGAAAAAGGAATTAGGAAAGTCCATCGAGTTTAAAAAAGTAGAAATTCATTCTAATGCTCTATCGAATAGATTTTTGAGATAAATTTTGCCTTTCCCAAGAGTACCTCCATAGTTAGATGCTGTAATTCTTAAGACACCATTGACTTTAGTAGCTGCTTCAATTCCTAATTTTAGTGCTTTTTCAACCGACTCTTTATCTAAACCTGTATAGATAAGCTCATAAACACATTTAACTTCTTTTGTGATCATTTTATCCTCACTATAAGGTAGTGTTGGGCAGAAAGCATCATTTGTTGTAGCCACAACGTCTTTATACTTCTTTGCACCTACTTTAGATCCACTTGCAGCAATTTTTCCAACAACATATGGTAGAGGTTCAATAGCCTTTAAAGCAAGTTCAGCAGATTCGAGGGCAGCTTCTTCTGACTTTGCAAGAATTAAGAACATTCCACCAGTGACTCCCTTTGTTACACCAAATTTAGTTTCTACATGGAACCACCCATCCATTCGGGGTATTTTGATGACTTCTCGATCAAATTCCTTTGTTATAGTTTCATAACCATCCCCAAACCTATGAATGATTGTATCTTTAATATTTACATATTTTTCAGCTACTTCAGATGGTAAAACATCGAATACATTCGTTTTTGGGTAGGGAACAACACCTTTTCGTATCCTGACAATTAACCAATGGCTTAGATGTTTGAATTTTCT
>JAEOTI010000625.1 GCA_016839955.1 Candidatus Hodarchaeota archaeon
ATTGATACATTTTGGATGTTTGTGGTAAATTTCCGTTCTTTCATTCCTTTCTGATAACCAGGAAGTAAACAAGTTATTTTTGCACCCGATTTTACTGTTCCTGAAAATACTCGACCCATTGCCACAATCCTTTTTGCTCGCATTGGTATCATTTTAGAGAGAACAATCATAACTGGACCATTTTCATCACAGTTAACCATTGCTTTTCCATGATCACTCTCTAAATCACCGTCCCAAATAGTCTCAATGCGATATTTTTGAGCTTCAAGTGGGCCTGGGCAGAATCTGCAGACCATATCCAAAATAGCTTTTTCAACTGGTTGCCATTTTTCTAAAATGGCTTTTGCAACACGTTTCGGGGGAAGTCTCCATTCTTCTTCAGTTAGTTTTACACCTATTTGATTTGTTACTTTTTTGAGGAATTCCGTATTCCCTGATTCCGAGGCTTCATAAATAGCATAAGTTGGTTTAAGAACACCAGGTACAAAATTACTTTGCATCCATAAACTTTGAACCAGATCTTCTTCTGATTTCCCAGTTCTTTTTGCCCAAATTTCAGCTAAAGCGGGAATGGTTAACCCAAATCTATGTACTGCTGATCCAAACGCTACTGTGCCTTTACGTGGATCAACACGCCATTCTTTCTTAAATTCTGCAGGAGCATAAGTCTCTATTAAATGGTTAAAGTCTCGAATAATCTCTTTAAACTTTTCAAAGGCAGCATCAGGAGTCATCCGCATCTCAGTAATCAGACGATCGACTTTGTTTATATAAAGTACTGGTCGTACTCTTTCAAGTAATGCCTGTCTTGTAACAGTTTCAGTTTGTACCATAACTCCTTCTACAGCATCTACAACAACAAGCGCCCCATCTACAACCCGTAAAGCACTAGTTACTTCACCAGAAAAGTCTACATGTCCAGGTGTGTCTTGTAGGTTAATTAGGAAGACCTTATCACCTAACTCATGCACTAACGAGATTCCTGTTGTCTTTATTGTGATTCCTCGTTCTTGTTCGTCTTCTCGCGTGTCTGTTGCACGAGCTTCACCTGCTACTTTCTCTGCAAGTAATCCACTCTCTGTAAGGAGGGAGTCAGTTAATGTTGTTTTCCCATGATCAATGTGGGCAATAATTCCGAGGTTTCGTACATGAACTCGGTCTTTCATCATTTCTACTGCTTCTTCTACACGAAATTTGGGCATGCTATACGCCTCGTGGAATTTCAGGAAAAAATCTCTGTTAAAAGGCTACTATGATAGAAACTTGAGCTAGAGTATCTCCTATAGCCAAATACGATATTGAAACGAGTCATTTACTGAATTTGACTTCCATATGAGCAGCTGAAATTTAAGCTATAATGGTTTTTCAAAGTGTTTTGCTATAGTAATTTTCTCATAAAATAATTCAGGTCATTTGAATTGAAGGCTTAGAAATCATTCTGAAATATTAAATGAATAATTTCATGCTTAAATTGGATAAATACTCTTAATATATGAATTCAACTGCTTCTTGGTCTTTATCAGCCCAATTCGCTTTTTTTAACTTGACTAGCATTTCTAAAAGCTGTTTTAATTCTTGTGGAGGAATTGTACTCCATATTTCACCAGCATTTCTTAAGTCAAATATTGTGCATACATCTCTCCCTCCATCAAATGCCCAGTCATAAACTGAATCAACAATCTCATCTAAAGGCAGCCAGTAAATACGAAGGCGATTCTTCCGATTATCCCACCATTTAGCCAACTCTCTTCGTTCTAAATCGTCTCCGACTGCATGAATCTGTTCTAATGATAGTTGCTTTTTCACTAAAGGATTCTTGAAAGGCATTTGGACTAGTAATTCTCTAGGTTTGATAAAGTGGACTTTCAAAACCTCAGAGAAAGATAAAAGAAAATCTCCCCATTCTCGGAGCCATTCCTCTAATAATTCTGCATCATCAGGTGTAATCCATCTCCAGGCCTTTTGAATCCACTGAGGAAGTATTTCTTTTACGGCATCATCAAACTTCTTTTTAGGATGCTCTATTGGAGGAACTTGTTGAACAGGAAGCGTTGTAGGAATAACAGTGTCTGGTTTTTTCGATAAAGCGGTAGTAGAGTCAGTAAGTTTGGTAGGAGAAACCTCAACAGATTGAGTATCAGATGATTCTGGTGTTTTTGTAAGATCAGCAACCATCTCTTCTAATTCTGATAGAATATCACTTGGAGACGTTTCATTTGAGGTATCTTTTTCTTTCTTAGATTTAGGTTTCTCTCGTAACCGTTCCAAACCATCAAACTCTCCACTAAAATTATGATCCAAATTGATTTTCCCATTCAACAAAACGAGATAGCTCTTGGGGAGCCACCGATGGTTTTACAGCTTGTATTGATGCTAAAAAGTCATTTCGTAAAACTTTACGAGGCATAACATTTGATTCTAAAGCGCCTTCTGCATCTAATTCACGAATTGGTGTCATTAATGCTTCCCGAGAAACTAATGCAATATCTGCACCACTATAACCTGCTGTGAATTTTGCTAATTCCTCAAAATCTGAATCACTGTCGAGTTCGACTCCTCGTGTATGAATACCAAACATAACTTCTCGTGCTTCGATATCAGGGAGTGATACATGGATTCTTTTTTCGAAACGACGACGCATCGCAGCATCTATGTCCCAAGGAAGGTTAGTTGCGCCCATAACGACGACACGCTCTGACCCAGTTCCAACACCTTCCATGGATTGTAGTATTTGGGTTTTAACACGTCGCATAGCCTCATTCTCCCCTCCTCCACGAGCACTAGCAACGGAATCAACTTCATCAATAAAAATAATAGATGGAGCCTCTTTACGAGCCATATCAAAAAGTTTACTGACTAATTTTTCTGATTCACCCAACCATTTTGAAACTAAAGTAGCTGCAGACACTGAAAAGAAAGTGGCTTCAACTTCAGAAGCAACTGCTTTAGCAAGGTAACTTTTTCCGCATCCTGGCGGTCCAAACAGTAAGATACCTTTCCAAGGACGACGCGCACCGGTAAATAAATCCGGGCGTTTCATAGGTAAGATTACTGCTTCCCGGAGGGCACCTTTGGCAGCTTCCAGGTTAGCAACATCTTCCCATTTCACATTTGGTGCTTCTTTAATTATTGCACCGGAAATCGCTTCATCGAGCTCATCTTTTTCACCTTCATCTTTATGTGAAGCCCGACGTTCAGATTGAACTCCTCCTCCTTCTGCGATGCCTTTAATTTCTTTTACACGGAAGATGTATTCCATAGCTTTTTCATAACACAATTTTTTCATATGAGGATCTTCTGTAAAGTTAATGTGCTGTTGAAGTTGCTCTGCGGCCTGAATATAATATGTTACAGCCTCTCGAGCTCTTCCAGCCTTGTCCAATTGAGTAGCTGTTTGAGCATTTTGTTTTGCCATCTCAAACAGTTGAGCCGCCATGATACTAAGCCCCTAGAAGTCTATTCACATATCTCTTAATCTTTTTGTTCTTTTAGCTTCTGTAATTCCTTTTGAATTTCTTGAGAGCGAATGTCAGCAGATGGAAGGCTTGTTGCAGCAGTAGCAGCTTTACCCGCGGAAATTTCGCCAATTATTTTGTCAACCTCAACACCAGTCTCTTCAGAATCCAAATCTGTAAGATCTAATCCTTCATCAATTGCTTCAGTTGCCATATCCAATTGAGTCATTTCTTGTTCCATGTCTACAATAACGTGTTCTAATTGTGGTATTCGTAAAGAAGCATTAACAGATCTTAATGCACGAACCAAACCCACCATATCTTGGCTCATTGACTCCATAGCATGTGCTTGTTCAAGTTTAAACGTCATAGCTTTTACTCGGCTTTGTACTTTTTGAGTTGAAAGAGCCATTCGACGAGTTTTTGCGACATCTTTAGCGTATAACTTTGCTTCATCCATGTCACCTTTAGTTACTGCAGCTTCTACTTCTTTCATCATTTTTTGTTCTTCAGACTTTAATTTCTGTCTTTGACGACCCATTCTACGCTCAATCATTCGAAGACGAACAATCCACTTTCGTGTTGGGGATCGACCCCCCTTACCTGTATCTCCACGTACCCATCTACCAAATTTTTTGAATGCCATTATTATCCCTCATTCTCACGATTTGAGTTCTTTTTCCAACTCTTTTTTCATTTTTTCAACTTCTGCTTGAAGCTCTTCATCTGATTTTTTGGGAGTAGTGGTTGTAGTTTCCTTGGGGGTATCAGAAACAATAGGTGTTTCAGTGAATTGTGTTGTTGTGGGTTGTGGACTCGTACCAGCTGCTAAGGCCGCTTCTCTTTGAGCTAATTGGTCTTCAATTGAATCAATTTCATCTACATCCATACCAATTTCAGTCAAGGTGCCTGAGCCAAGTGCTTCATCTACATAAGAAGCTTGTTCTACGGACTCTTCTAGTGATAACATTATTTCTTCTGTTCTTTCTGGACTGGCTACTGCTACAGATTTTTGGATTTCTCGATCAGCTTGAGTTAATACCTTCTGCATTGTAACATTGTCTTGTGTAGTTCTTATTGTATCAATGAGTCTCTCTAGAGTTGATATTTTCCCATAAGTCATGTTTAACTGTTTCATATAACTTTGTCTTCGTTTTAAAGCCTGACCTGCCCCTTTCCTATTTGCATCACGTAACATTTGGTTTGCTAATTCATCTTCTTCATTAGCCATACGTTTGAGTGCATTACTTCGTATATTAAACTGTTTAATGGCTTGTCGTAATTCTGCAATTGTCTGTGTTGACTCTTTTGGCTTTTTACCAGTCATCCAACCTCGAAGGCGTTTAATTTTCTGTTTCCTCCTTCTATCTAATTCTCTTTTAAGTTCCTAAACCTTTAAAGTAATATCTAATGCCATCTAACGATTTTTTCTCTTGAATAATTTTCTTTTCTTTGAGAATATCTATTGTTCTTCTTACTCTTTCTAATGGCCACTC
>JAEOTI010000626.1 GCA_016839955.1 Candidatus Hodarchaeota archaeon
GGCGAAATAAAACGTGGTAATTCAAGATTATGAGGAAACCAAGTATGTTCATTTTCTCTTGGATTACCCCCAAATTGAAGATGAAAAATTGGCGCATATTGATTTATATTACAGTTATCAAAGTGGCAACGGAACATTACTCTGTTCCATGAACCTGTTTCATAGAATTTTTGTTTTAGTTCCTGGGAATCCCATTCTGGACGGAAACTTACATTTTGTTTTATAGACCAGGTTCTGAAAACCAGTCTTAAACTCGTGATCGGCCATTCGTTTTTAACTTTGGTTTTGATTATACAGAAAATGTCTATTTTTAATCTATCATCGGCTTCGGATTTTACGAATTCTAAAGGATCATCTGGAGAGATATTAAGTTCCCATTGATTTAAAGGAGAGATTTCGACATTTGATGCGGCCTGATTCATAACCCATATAGATTTATCACTAATAAGCCGGTTTTTCCTAAGTATATATAACATTCTTCTTATGTTAGTTGCCATTCGGTTGGCATTCAATATTTATAACTCCTTCGAATGTCATCCAACCGTTCAGCATCAGCCCGAGGAATTAAGTTCTCGTCTATATCTTCTTCAAGAATAGCTTTAAAGGAGATTCTCGCTGGGTCCATTGACTCAGGGCGGTCATCCATTAAATAACCCAAAGTATACTTCATTTTGACTGGCTTTTTTAAAATACAACAAACTGTGTTTGCATTAAGTTCCCCACTAAAAATGCATTCCGAGGGATTTAATTTTATGCCCGTTTTCTTCCCAAAAGCTTTAAGAAAATTTCCTGATAGTATTGGCGTTAATTCTGCATCTCGTATGCATCGAAATGCTATTCCTTGTAATCTATTTCTCCACCACAGTTTCTTAATATTCGCAAAAATGCTGGAGTAATAAGAATCTTGAAAGAATGTCTGTACTTCTTCCTTTAGAAAATCTTCCTCTTTAATTCCCAAAATAGTAGAAGCATATAGTGAGTCATAGAAAATCCCAGGATACCTAAATAATACTCTTAGAATCCATTTTACTACACTATGAATCGAAAAACTTTCATTATCTTTTTTATGAGGAGGAGATGACCTTTGTAAATCTTCTTCTTCGGAACTTGTAGTTTTTAGTAATTGCATTAAACATTTCCAGGTGATCGGGCTTGACTCTACCAACTTTCTATAACCTTGAACTAGAAGGATGAGGAAATTCCTCCAATACGTAGAGTCCTGGTTTACATCTCCTTTGTATAGCACATAATCGACAGACTGTATTTCTTGTTCGTAATTGGGAAATGAATTGAGAACATCTCTTGTAGAGAAAGTAATTAGTGGTATCCTGGGATTTTGTTCAACAATGTAATTTGCAAGAGTTCCACCACGATACGATGCAGAATCTCCAGAAGGCTGTAGTTGAGTTAGACGATAATCAATCAGAATAAGATCAGGCGGTGGAGATAAACATAATTCATCAACATGTTTTGGCGGAAATATCGAGGTTACTTTGATTTTCCCTCTTTCTGTTAATAATTGTGCGTATCTTTCAGCGTCATTAGGGTCATCTTCAATGAATAATACTTTGATTTCTTCGTTCATTTCTCTTTCACTTTCGGCAAATCAATTCTTAAACAAGTCTTCCACTCCTCTGGTGGAGAAATAAATTTTACTCTACCTCCATATGATTCTACGATATCGCGTACAATAGTAAGGCCCAAACCAGTTCCCACGCCAAAATCTAAACTAGGCACGCTATAGGACACGAATGGCGCAAAAACTTCTTCCCATAATTCAGGCTTTAAGCCAACGCCAGTATCAAGAAAAAGAATACGTATATTATCAGGTGTCTCTTCAGCTCTAACACAAATCGTCTTGATTTCTTCTTCTCCAAACGCCTTTATTGAATTGGTCATCAAATTAACAAAAATGGACTGAAGTTCCGCTTCATATATTGACGGTGTCCTCATAGTAATTGGAACCTCATTTAAGGATTCGATATTGTTTTCAGTAAAATACCTTTGAAATGGGGCGAAGATACTATCTACTGCCTTGTGTAGAGACAACGCTCGTTTTGATATTCGAGCATTTTTTCCAAGCATAAGTCCGATCATATTTGCCAATTTTTTAACACTAAATCCCCAAGCCCTTAATCTTGCAAGAAGTACTCGAAATTGATCTTGATATTTAACAGGGAGATGGTTTAAGAACTTTTGAAAATCAGACGCCATTTCTTCTAAACGTCTAATAATAACGCTCATTTCATGATCGAATACAGATATCATAGTCCCAGTTGAAGCTAGAACACGAAGCATCGATAGTTGAGTGATGCTTTCTTCGCGTTGCCTAGTTACTTCGTCCTTGACTAAATTGACATAGCTTGATAATACTTCTGCTGTTTTAATTCCAATAGTGTCGGTGTGTTCATCTATTACTTCTTCAATCTTGTCCATTATGGAGATAGCATCAATTTTTGGTAGTGTTTTTTCTATCTCAGCCTTTTCTTTGGCTCGATATGCAGCATATCTTATCGTCATCCAATCTATACCTAATCTTGTAAAGTTGGTAAGTTCTTCAAACGCTCTGTTTTCAAGAAGTCTATCTCTTGTTACTGTTGGAGAGATTGTTGGATTTGATGTTCTTGATAGAAATACAGCGCCAAACAATTGATTATTTCCAGGGAGTGAAAGCATTGGCCTTTTAAGGTATTCGCTTTCTTCTATTAATTCTTCAGGTGTTCTAGTATGACGTTGACTTCGATCGAACTCTAACTTCAGCCAGTCATCGCCAGGTTCACCATATCGAAAAACTCTAAAACCGTCAAGAAAAACCTTGACTCCTCCATATCTCCTACCGAGTCGTCTTAAAGTGCTTAGAGTTAATCCTGGAACGTCTGGCGACTCTTTATAAGAAAACATATAGATGATAAATGAAGCTGTGCCTAATTCCTTGTATTTATTAGGTGGACAGAATTCGTATTTTTCTCCCGTTGGTGTAAGTACTAGATTGTACGTTGGAGTGCCATTATCATCAATTTTTCCTTCCAGCCTCCCCCAAGAAGATCCGAGAATATCCTCTGATAAGAGCCCCCCAACATCATGATATTCTGGTACTTCTACATATATCTTAAAACCTGGATCCTCTCGTCTAGAATAATTAAAAAAAACCTCTTTAGATTCCCAAGGAAAAGGATTTACTAATCCAAAAATCTCTTTTTTAAATTCTTCGATGTCTTCTTTAGACCAAGGTGCTTTTGCATTTACAAGCTCGAGTTGCGTTCCAGTTACGGTAGACTATGCTACCGATTCACTACTTCCTTCGATTTCGAATTCCTCAACTAATTGTCCTGGTTTGAGTTTACCCCAATCAAAAACAACAGTCACCTGTAATTTCTCATCGTTTCCAGAAACAGATGTAAGAATTAATTTTTCTGAAAGTAATCTACAAGCAAACCTACCAATTCCCTTTCTACCGGTACGTGTTCGCTTAAACTTAGATGATATTGGATTCCTTTCTTTGTAATCAGTTCCTATTCTAACCCATTTTGTCTTAATATCATTAAAACTCATACCGTCTCCATCATCTTTAACAATAATTATGCCTCCCATGTTCCTTACATTTATAAATTTGATTTCAACGAATGTTGCATCAGCATCATATGAATTCTTAACTAATTCTGCAAGGGCTATTGATGGCTTTGCAACAAGGCGTTCTCCTAACTCAATAAGATGATGGCTATCTACTTCAAAATGAAGAATTTCTTTCTGAACACTAGACAAAGATGATTTCCTCTCTTACATAATATAAAAATTGTCACATTATAATTATTATGTATAAATGACATATATTAATTCACATAAAGCCAAACTCAACTAGTTATAAAATCCTTTACCGTACCAATAAAGGCCATATCGTTTATTTTTATCTACCTGACAGTTAATTTTTAGCTAACTATTTACTACAAAGTTTCACTACTTTTTCTGCTGATGTTATTAACAAACTATAGTTTATCCATTTTTCCCATCTATTTAGCCAAACTCTGTGAATTCTGAATCTAGCAACATCACTATCATCATAAATTGGTTTGTTTTTAATGTGATAAATTGTCCAAAAATCAAGTCCAGCTTCACGTGCTAGTATATATTCTAGATAATAATTCCTAGCGTCATTTCTGTAAGGTTTCCAAGCATCTAAATCATAAAAAGATCGTTTAGTTTCCAAGATAATGGTAGGCAAAAAATCATTGTCTAGAATTAACCCATCTAGATTAACTCTCACATATTCAAAAGGTATATTTTCTCTAGCCCAGTCATGAAAGAAGTCGGATGTTGCCCTATTAACAGGTTTCCCTGTTCCTCTTGTCCTAAAATTTGTATTAAAATACATCTGAATTAGATTTACCACTTCATTTTGTTTTACTTTAGCTGGTTCTAGCGATTTAAGCTGATCATTTGGACTAGTAACTAGGAAGTAAGGCTTGTTTCCTGTTGTAGGATAAAGAATTACAAAAAAACAATAACCAACATTATGACTTAATGTTGAAGCGATTTGAATAGTAGCTTGTGTACGTTTATCAGATAATTTTTTTGCCCAAGGTTCGTGCCTAATACCAATATTTAGAGTCAATCCAAGAGGTTCAACAATAGATCCGCTTCGTGCCCCCCATAAAAGAAGGTCATTATGATTAAACGATGAAATCAGTCGATTACCGATTTTTTGGCTCAAATAAGTAAGAAATTCGTCTGTTATTTTATATTCCTCACATCATATGATAATAATTTATTACATCCACATTTCAAGCCTCTTTGAGGAGGTTTTATCTCTAGTGTTTGCTGATTTACGTCTTTGAGGAGGATTCCAGCCTTCTTCAGTTTCAACTAGTACTCCAACATTTCTCCTACCATATCTGATGTCTCTTAGAGAGCTTAGTCCTTCGTAAATCTGCTTTATTTCTTGGTCGTTTAATTCTAAGATATTGAATACCACTTTGTCTAGATATCTTTGTGCTTCCTTTTCACTAAGATCTAGTTTTCCTCTTTGTGATGCACATAGATCAAGGAAAGCTTTCTCAATTTTGTTTCTTTCTACTTCTGATAATTTTCTTGGATCGAGAACCGGAAACAATTTTGTCTCATATACTTTTATTTCTAAAACGCCTGCTTTATATGACCTACCATATAGTTCAAGCAGTAATGCAGAGATCGTCGAATTTAATGAGCCGAGAATAATGGGGGTCCATTCTTCTGAATTTGGTGTTATTTCATAAAAACTATCATCAGCTAGAACATTTCCTTTATTCCAGAGAGTGAAAAATCTTTGATAATTCATTCTTGATAGCAGGATGGGTTTTGGTTCTCTAACACCCAATCCATACCATAGAGTTCGTGAGCTTGTCGTTTTTCTTTTATGGTAACCTTTTGTTTCACCATATTCAATATATTTTATAATATTTGTATTATCTATGGCGTCCTTAGGCTGGTTACATAGTAGAACAAAGGTATCTATTTCATCAAAGTCTTGTAATTGCAGATCGTAATACTTGATTTTTCTTGGTTCAGTTACGATGGGATACACAAATTTTTTTTCAATATTCCATAATTTTATTGTTTCAGCATCTAAATAGAAGAAGTCTTCCGCACCTGTTTTAATTCCATATTTGATTTCAGAGATATCTCCTAACTTAATGACTTTGGGCTTTTTTAAAAGTTCAAAAAATATTTTTGGGGCTCTTAGATAAGTCCCCCATTTTTCTTTTGGATCTAACTTGTGTTGATTTATTGTAATAATCCTGTAGTTCTCATCTTCAAAATCATTTTCAGTTAAATTAATATTTATTAGGATATTACTAATATCTAATCTCTTTTTTAATCTTACAAATTTTACTATGTTAGATTCTCTCTCGTTTGCAAGCTTCTTTCCCTCAGCCTTTTGTAATGTCACAATACATGTATTCACATCAGCTTTCTGGAAAACAGCTCTTTCAAATTCAATAATATTATTAATCTTGAAACGCTCAAGAAAAAATTTCTTCAATTTACTACCAAATCCAACATCGAGCCATGTATTTGATGTTATGTAACCTATCATACCTCCATTTTTTAGTAATTTAGCACTATGAATGAAGAAGTATGCGTATATGCCTGCTCGACCACTTAGATTGATTTGAGACCCATCTGAGTAGGTTAACGCTACGTCTCTGATTCTGTCTTTATATTCCATTTCCTCTTGTCTGGTGTATGGTGGATTTGTGATAACAACGTCAAACCCAGAAAAAGGAAGTTTGCCTAGACCTTTTCCGTCTAACGTTATGGCTTCAGTTAATCCTATCATGACTGTTTTGCCATCTTTATCCGTTACAAAATCTGGATTAACCTTAAAGAAATCACTGACCACGATCTGAATGTTCCTGCTTAGGACATCAAGGTTTCTCACAGCTAGATTGATGGATGCTAAGTGAGCTGGAAACTGGTTGATGTCAATTCCCCATAACTGATCTAAAATATCCTCATGAAGTTCCCATGGCTGTCTAAGGGGATTCTTCTTTAGCTTCAACTCCTTTAACTTGTTATATGCCTTCACAAGAAAGCTTCCACTACCACACCCAGGATCTATGACGGTGTCGTTTGGATTTTTAATAGTCATCTCTACAATCAAATCAACTATGGGTGGAGGGGTATAGTATTGTCCAAGCCTATGTCTCTCATCCTCAGGAATCAAGTCCTCATAGACCCTACCGATGACGTCGCTTTGAATTTTAGCGAGATTATAGGTATCAAGCTCTTCGATGAAGTCGTTAAGGATGTCAGCTAATGGATTTGGAATAGGAATCTCGTTTAAAATGCCCTCTTTAAATATTGCCTTATAGTTAATGTCTAACACGCTCTTGAAGTATTCTCTAAGTTTGACTGTGAATTCTCCACCACTCGTATACTCGATCTTATGCAGCCTTGGTAACTCTGCTCTGTGAGCCTCTAACGTTTTGTAGAACAGGATTCTGTTCATAAGGACATAGGCGGCTTGAGAAGCTATCTGCTTGTTTGTCTCCTCACTGACCTCAAAGAACTGTGACCTGAGCCACTCCTCATATCTCTTCTTGAAATCAAGATCATACAGTTTATGCTTTAACGAATTTTCAACAAATTGAGTGATAAACTGATGAAAAGTGCGCATCCTATTAACAAAGACCTCATCAAGGGGCAGCCACTTCTCAACCCCTATATGGATCTTGGCTAAATCCTCTAATACTCCAGAAACGACCTCCTCAGTTATCCTCATCCGAAGATCGTAAGGTTTAACCCTGCGATCAGGTAATGAAACTCCTGTCTTAAACGTTTCAAAAGAAACTAGAACTTGTCCATTAGTTGTTATGAAGTAGTCTGCACCCATCTTCATAGCATACCAGGCAGCTTGATCAATCACCTTTGGACTATAGGGATCAAAATACCGTTGAACACCTACGTCGTTTTTTCTCTTGGTCTCAATAACGATGAACGGATTGACTAAGCCATTTTCCTTTCCAAAGACGACTAGATCCGCTCTTCCACCATCAACATTCAACTCAGACTGTACATCAGTAAATTCTAAAGCCTTGAATTGCCCTTTACCTGATGAGATTAAGTTTTTGAGAACTCTATATAGTTCAACGTGAATGTTTGCCTCAGAAACTACACTCATATGAACTCGTACATAATTAAGTCATTCAGATTATTATATGTATACCACC
>JAEOTI010000790.1 GCA_016839955.1 Candidatus Hodarchaeota archaeon
AAAAGTTAACCTAAAAAATTGTTTTATAAATTTAAAGTCTTTTCATTTTAGAATGCTATTTTTTAAAATTTTACGGCAGTAAAGATTTATTTTAGAAGGAAATCTCTAATATTACTGTCCCAAGTATGATATTTAGAAGAACCATCTTCCCACTCTTTCTTTGATACTTCTTTTAAGAATTCAATTCCCGAATTTTTAGGTAAATCTTCAATAATTTCAATATACCGTGGTACATGAAAATATGCAAGGTTATGATATAAAAAGTCACTGAGTTCTTCATGAGTAATTGTTCGATTTTTCACTTTCACAGCGATGATTTTAAAGTCTATATTAGAATTGTTACCATTCTGAACAGGTATTACAGAAGATTCAATGATATTAGGATGTGAATTTGCCACTTGTTCAATATCTTTAGTAAAAATTACTTCTTTACCTTTAGTGATAATTTCACTTTTTTTCCCCTTATAATAAAGATATCCATCAGCATCCATGTAACCATAATCACCAGTATAAATCCAACTATCTTCTCCTATTTTTACATCACTGTTCCCTGGTTGTCTATAATATTCAAAAACCGTTCTTGATGGTCTTCTTACCGCTATCTCTCCTACATTATTTAGTCCAGGGGGTAATGTTGATCCCTTAGAATCAAGAATTTTTAATTCTACAAAATCTAAGGGCGTTCCGATTGATCCTATTTTTCCACCTTTTGACCCAAGCTTATTAATAGTTACTCCTATTCCTTCTGTGTGTGACCAACACTCATGTAAGCTAATTCCAAACCTTTCTTCAAAAGCTTTCCATAAATCCATTCCTGCACCAAAACCATAAGCAAACTTTATTGAATGAACTCTATCATTTACTTTAGGTCTTTGATACAAAAGATTTGTCAAATGACTATTGAAATAACAAAAACAGTCGGGTTCAAATTTATGAATATCATCCCAGAAGTTTGAAGAGGTAAAATCTTCCGTGATTATTAAAGATTTATCATATACAATCGAAGGTAATACTACAAAAAAATGAGCAGTACTACTAGATAAAGGTAAAGGGCAATAAATTTTTTTCGCATTATCTAAACCTACGGCTCTTAACTCAAAACCTAATGCTATCCCTGCTATTACCGTATTCCTATACACGACTCCTTTAGGTTTTCCAGTTACACCACTAGAATATTGAATTTCGGTAGGATCATCACTGTATACATTTATTTCAGGGTTTTGTAATTTTCTAGTAATTAGTGAATTGAATTCTCCAAATTGAGTCCCAAAATTGAAGTCCATAGGAGCATTATGGATCAGTACTTTCTTGATCTTCGGAAGGTTTTTTCTACTTTCTAAATACTCATCCAGAAATTTATAATCAATTATCAAAATTTCCGTATCACTGTCTTTTAATATATGCTCTATATGATTTTCCCCGTAATAAGGATCAATAGGTACAAAAACAGATCCTGCTTTTACAATTCCAAACCAAGTGAAAAGGAACTCTGGACAGGTTTCCATAAGTACTGATATTTTAGGAGCTTTTAAATCCAATTTTGATGTCAGATCAAGAATTCCATGAGCAATCATATTGGAATATTTATTCATATCATGATAAGAATAGACTTCATCTTTGAAATATAGAAAAGGTTGGTTTTTGTTTGCCTTAGCTTTAATTTCTAATAATTTCGGGAGTGTAGCATTTTCTAATCCAAAATTCCTTATTAATCTCGACCGCTCATCATTTTTGGTGATCTTTAAAGACCCATCATCTATTTCTATAATTACTTCTTCATTATCCAAGAATGGGAAATTATCATTTCTATAGATTCTACTCGGGATGTAGATCCAGGCACTTTTATACCCACCATTACCTGATTTTTTCGTAGTTATTTTTCCCCTAGCTTCATTCATAAAAAAAAATCCCCACTTAATGGGAACGAAATGGTATTACTACCGTAATTTAATAAAGTAAGGTGCAGTTACTTAAAATCTTTTCTACTAGTTTAGATCATCTGTGGGAAAATCTTGAAGGGAATTTTATCGAATATTCGTGTTGTAAGAACGAACTTAATTCAAATGAGGATTGAAAGGCAGAATAATTAGAAAAAAAAAAGTAGTTTGAATATCGGTAGAAGCCTATATTATAGTGTGCTACCAATTTCATAACCTTCATGTATTGCATTTACCATTCTTCTAGCTTGGAAACAATCTCCTATCGCATGAATATTAGATTGCTTCTCTTTAAGCTGGTCAAATAAGTCATTGACTGATTCCATTCCTGTGGCAATAACAATCGTACCCGCTCTAACCACGTCAGAATTCCCTTCTCGTTCGATCTCAACCCCATCATCTAAAATTCTAATAACTTTTGAAGAAGTGTATTGTGGGATGCCCCACCTGGCCATTCTCATGGTAACTGACCATTTTGTAGCAGGACCAACATCTCTAGCAATTTTTGGTAACATTTCTATGATGGAAACATTCTTTCCTTGGGATATTAGAAACTCAGCGGTCTCACAACCTATCATTCCTCCCCCCACAATAACAACATTCTTATTTGTAGATACTATTCCCTGTAGTACATCAAGTGCCATCACAACATTTTTATTGTTAATCCCAGGCATGTCGGGCTTTATAGCTTTCGCACCGGTAGCTATGATAATTTCATCAGCGTTTTCCTTTAAAACAGAGTCCACTGTTGCTTCCTTATTAAGTTGAACATTAACTTTTAATTTTTTCATTTGGTAGGTTAAGTAGTTCGTTAAACAAGTTGTTTCTTCCTTATGAGGTGCTAGGGATGCGGTAATTAAATTTCCTCCTAGCTGAGCACTTTTCTCCCAAAGTGTCACCTTATGACCTCTTATTGTTGCAACCCTGGCAGCTTCCATTCCTGCAGGACCACCCCCAATAATGAGGATGTTTTTCGACTTCTCAGCTTTCTCTAAGGGTTTACCTTCCTTACCCAATCCAGCATTTACCGAACATACAACAGGTCCTGGACTCGTCATTGCATCAAAGCAACGACAACAAGCGATACACATATTAATATCTTCAAATTCTCCTTTCATTGCTTTCTTAGGGAAATAAGGATCAGTTAAAAACGGCCTACCAAAATGTACTAAATCAGCTCTTCCATCTCTTATGATCTCACTAGCAAATCGTGGATCATTGATTCTCCCCCCTGTCATAATTGGAACATTTATTATCTTTTTCATTGCTTCTGCTAAGTATATAAATGCTCCCCGAGGAACTGACATTGGTAACATAGGTTTCGGAGATTCATGCCATCCTGCCCACGTATGTATTACTGAAACTCCTGCTGATTCTGCTCGTTTTGCCATAATCTGAGAATCTTCTAAAACTGTGCCACCATCCATGTATTCCTCTGCACTTATTTTATAGATCACGGGAAATTTAGGTCCAAGTTTTTTTCTAATGTCTCTTATGATTTCTGAAATAAAGGTTGCCCTTTCATATGGTGTTTTACCTCCGAAACGATCAGTTCGCTTATTGGTAAGAGGTGAACCAAATTGACTTATTAAATAACCCGTTGAACCCATCAATAATACACCTTTAAATCCTGCTTCTGCACTTCTTCTCGCAGAATCGGCAAAACTTTCAACTAATCCTTCAACTTCCTCTGTTGTTAATTCTCTTGGCATTTCTCCTCTTCCTTGATAACCGCGGAGAGGAGATGGTGC
>JAEOTI010000627.1 GCA_016839955.1 Candidatus Hodarchaeota archaeon
AAACCGCTGCACCTACCTGAAAGCCTGAGTGTGGAGCATAAGCATTTCGAGCAGCAATGATGGCTGCTTCTTTCAACATTTCAAATTTATCAGTCATACTTTTTGGACCTTTGTCATTATTCATTTTCCATTCCAACTTTTGAGGACTCAAGCAAAGCTCTGCTTACTAAAAGTTAAAAATCAATTCTAGAAGTACATGATTGATTACTGAATTGGGCCGGTAGATCAGCCGGAAGATCGCTTCCTTGGCATGGAAGAGGCCGTGGGTTCAAGTCCCACCCGGTCCACCAGCTATATCCCATTACTAATATCTGGCAAATTTTTACCGGAATTATTAGAGATTAAAAGGATAAAATCAATATTACTTATTCAAGGAAATATTGAATTTTTCGAATTGATCCTGTATGATTATTTCCACCATAAAATCTTTTTTTTTCCATTTCTATCTCCTAGCAAGTAAAAATATTGACTTAGAAGGTGAGAAAATATGAATGAAAAACTCTCTCAGTATGTAGATATCTTTGACAAGAAAGCATTTGCACATGTTGCTACATTGATGCCAGATGGTTCTCCCCATGTAACTCCAGTTTGGGTAGAGCTGGACAAGGAATCAGGCTTTATAGTTTTCAACACATCAAAAAATCGTCGAAAAGAGCGGAATATGACAAAAAATCCTAGAGTTTCGGTTTCTATCCAAGATCCAGATAATTTTTACCGGTATGTCATTATCCGTGGGAAAGTTGTCGAGATCACAGAAGAAAATGCAGATGATCACATCGATAAGTTAGCAAACAAGTACTTGGGTGTTGAAAAATATCCTTATCGTCAACCTGATGAAATCCGAGTAATTGTAAGAATTGAACCCATTTCTGTTTCTGGGATATAATATAGCAATCTCCCATCTCCTTTTTTTGCTGATAACGAAAATATAGGTTTTTTAATCAAAAAATACTTATTCAGATGTCTATATAATATTCTGTTTAGTTAACGATACATTTAAATATTAATCAGCGATCTGAATAATCAATTGATTAGCATTCGATCTAGGTGAAGAATATTGATTGGGATGTATCCAGGTAGTTTACGACACAAGAAAAAACTCAGTCCAGTTGAATTCTTAGTTCTATTTGGTTTAAATGGTCGTAATCTATCAGGCTACGCCTTGATGGAGTCAATTGCTGAAGAAACTTCAGGAAGGATTCGATTAAAAGGGGGAACTCTCTACCCTGCATTAAAACGTTTATCAAAAAGAGACCTCGTTTATTATGATAATGAGGTTAAGGAATATGCTCTGACTGAAGCAGGTCGAAATTTTCGAGCAAAGTTTCCTGAGCAACTAGATTCAGCTTTTGAAGCTAGTGAGAAATACATAGCCTTTATCGTGAAACGAGGAGGACCGAAACATTTCAAAGCAGTATGTGATCAAGCAATGGCCAAAAAACATCCTTGGGCGTTTTCCTGGCTTTGTGGTATGGGTAATATCATCAATGACTACGAAGAAAGCAAAAAAGATCATATTAAACGGCTGAAACGCCTTCGAGAGCATCTCACTAAACGAATAGAAAAATTAGACCATCAGATCGAAGAGCTAAACCGAGGAACAGAAAATGAAGAAACATAACTGGTGTGGACCTGGCTTCTTTGGACCATGGGTAGTTCATTCTTCCTTTCCAAGCAAAGAAGAGGGGATAGCTTTTTTGAACTACAAAAAGAAGAAGTTAGAACGCATTATGAAGGAAATTGATCAAGAGATTGAGGACCTCAAGGGGACAGAGGACTAAGTCTGTATCCACCCCTTGACTTCCTCTTTCTCACTCTTTTTTTTTATTTTCAGCTATAAAAAGTAGGTTGATTTTTACAAATTTTTAATTATTTCTCAATTAGAGCATCTATTACTTGTATAATTTCGAAATTTTGTTACGCCATTTTTGAAAATCGTTGAAATTGTCGGGATAGTTTTTATAGAGCTCTTCAGCTTTCTTATAGTCCTTTAAGCCCTTTCTTACGCTATTTATAAGTCCAAAAAGTCTCCAACCTTTAAGAAGTCTCTTAAATTTATTTAGGCGATTAATAGATAACCCTTGGCCTGCATTAACAGAATGAAGATCTTCTTGAGTCAATAGCCCCTTACTAAAAACTTGATTGATTTGTTTATTTGTTGTACCAGTGATAACAAGCTTAAGAATCTCGAGAGGCGCGTTTATTGCTCCAACCTTGCGCATTAAGGTCATATTATAATCCCATAACGGTCCATCTCTCGATACATCATTTCGTTCAATTGCATCTGCAATTGGCTGAGCAACCATGACTGCAGAAAGAATAGATAGACCTATCCCACCTCCATCAGTTGGTTTAACTATCGAACCAGCATCCCCCACAAGAGCTAATCCGTTCCATACTAATACATCGATGGGTCGTCTTAGTGGGACTCGGGCCCCGCCACCGTGTTCAAGCGTTGAGTCCCGATAATCGACGCCAGAAAACTCTTTGTTTCCTTTAAGGACATAATCTGTAAATTGTCTTTTAGCACTGGGTTGTTTTCCAGTTACTTCAACCCCTAGACCCGCATTAACTTTGTGGGTTCCTGCAGGAAATGCCCAATAGTATCCCCCTGGGCATAAATCTTGGTCGAAAAATAATCTCATATATCCTGGTTCTTCTATTTCATGTTTAAGATCCCTAATTTCACGATAACAATAACACATGTCTCGTCCTAAGATTGTTTGATCCATGAACGTTTTTTTAGGATCTAGTTGTCGACGAATTGCAGCATTAATACCACTTGCATCAACCACGACTTTTGCATCAATTGTAGATAAGTTTTCATTATGACGAACTTCTATGCCTGAAACTGTATCATTAGATATAATTGATTTTCGAACACGGGTAGAATGTAAAACTTCACAGCCTGCATCTTCAGCTAAATGAAGAAGGCGTCGAACGAAAGAAAATCTGTCAATTATATATCCTCCTGAATATTCTAGCCGGAGTTTTGTCTTTCTATCAGGTGAAACAAAATAGAATCCCTTGATTTTTTGCCGTATTTCATTTCCTTTTGGTGGATTGATGGCAACACCATATTCATTCTTAATCCGGTCAAAGTAATGGGGGGAAGTAGCATCACCACATACTTTTTCACCGATTTTTTCATAATTCTTAGAATCAATAACAGCAACTTTTAGTCCTTTCTTAGCTAATGCGATACCAGTTGCACATCCACCTGTTTGAGCGCCTATAACTGCAACATCATACTTTGTGGTCATAGTTTCTCCTCATCCGTCTCAATTCTACGAAATCTAAAACTAGTCAAATGTTCTCTTAGCTTTTCAAATTAACCTATTTTTTCCTATTTTTAACCATTTGGGAAGTTAATTGACCTAGAGCGTAAATAATTCCTAATTTTCTTAAATTTTGCTTTGTATTCTTAAGAGAGTGAAAATTTTCCAGAACCTGGATTGTTCTTTATTCTATTATCTAGAATAACAGGTGTTGAACTTTTTTTTCCAAATTATCTTCCTAAAAAATCTTCTTTTCTTGTCTTATACGGTAAGTCTTTTTTGTAGAAAATTATAATTCAACTTGATCGGATGAGTATAACTGTATAATAATCAAGAAAAAGGAAAATTTGAACTCTGAGGTGATACGATGACTGCAAAATGTTTAAATTGTGGTGGAGAGCTTCCACCAAACGCAAATTTCTGTAGATTCTGTGGAAGTAAACAAAAAGGTCCTTCAGGGGAAACTTCAACCTCAGAGAGAACATCTCTTTATTCTGAACCTGTTATTGCCTCAAGTACCTCTGGTGCTTCCTTAGAATCCTCAGAAACAGAAAAAAAAGAATTAGGAAGCCCTGAAGAGCTTCAAGAAGAACTTGAGAAATTTATACCAATACTTTACGCCCGAACACGCAAAACAGAAATCGAAAAAAGTCTCAGAAAAACGATGGAATCACTAGAAACCATTTCAACCAAGTTAGAACTGGGTCTTATTAGTGGGGGGGAAGCTAAGGAATCTGTTAGTCAAACAAAAGAATTGATCGCAAAATTAAAAGAAGAACGCAAAGATTTACCTTCAGGCGAGCTTCCTATCGAAACACTATCACCAGAAGCAAAAGAAGCTGAAGAAAAGCTAGATAGATTACATGAAATGAGAAAGGCAGGTCGGATCGAAAGAGAAAACGTGTATGAACAACTTGTAGTAGAATATGAAGCAAAAAAACGAGAGATTGATGCTAAAATTGAATATGAAAAAAGAAAAATGACCGTTTGGGTCACTATGCTTGAAGAAGATTTAGAAACAGCTACTGATCAGCTTTCTAGTCTGAAGGTACGACATGAATTAGGTGAGGTGACTTCTGAGGAAATTGATAAAAGAAAACAACTTATAGAAGAGAATCTTGCAATGAAAAATGTCGCACTCAAGAGCTTGAAAACGGAACTAACCTAAGAATTATTTCAAAGCGATAATTGCAGTTTCTTCTTTGCATTCAATAATACTTTTTTTTGTTCTGAAACCAAACCCTCTAGACTGCTAACTTCTTTTATCACTTGGTTTAGCTTATTTTTAATCTTCTCATTTTCTTGAGAGGTTTCTATTAAGTCTCTGTAGATATTAATGTTGTTCAAATTATTTTGTGAATTTATGAGCTCGCTTTTAAGAGATCTGAGTTCAAAAAGAGTTTCTTTTCCTTTTTTCAGCCGGTTTTGAAGTTGTTGGGGCGAACCAATTTTCTTTGCATACTCTTTCTTTTTAGAATAAAAGTTTTCAACATTTGTGACAAGTTCTAGAGATAATTCGTTGAAAAAATCTTCTAGGGGGCTCGAAAAATCGTATAAGTCCTCATAGATTGCAATAATATACTTTAAGGATAATTTAGACCTTGGTTCTCGTTGTATCCATCGAATAAACCTGTGTAGTAAATCAGTCCATAGTTTCAAGAAACTTCGAGTCTTTGGGTTGTCTTCTAGTTGTTGAAATTGTTGTTCTTTTTCGTTCTTACTTTTATATTCGTCTGTTTGATGTAATTCAGCTTCTAAAATACTAATTTTGTTAGTAAGGTTGTTAAAACGATTAACTAGTTCATTTTTTCTTCCATTAAGTGTTTCTAACTGTTTTTTACTTTCTTGGTACATTTCGTTAGCATTGAGATATGCTTTGTATGCTTGACCCAACTGTTTTACTTTTTCTGTGGTTTTTGAAGAAGAATTAACAAAGAGAGAATCTAGATTATTAATAACTAGTTCAAAATCAGCGGAGTTGTTTTTGTCAATTGAACTTGGAAAGTGCTGTGATACCCTTCGGAAGACCTTTTCATCTTTTTCTGGTTTTTTCCCTTGCCATTCAGGTTCAGGATGCATTTTAATATCATATTTTATACGTTTTTCATTCCAACCAAGAATTTTAAGCTGCCACGAACCCTTTCTCCTAGCTCGTCGTTTCTGACTAAGTTCAACTTGATAATCTTCAATGTTTGAGAAGAGCTTATCTCGCACAGCCCTCCCATAATGACACAGTTCGAAAGTTGACTTTGGAAGCGGCAAATCATTCTCAGTTGCATACTGAAGAGCAAACTCTGCATTTTGAATGGTATTTAGGGTATCTTCTGAAAGAACTAGCTTTTTATTCCTAATTGAAATATGAATAGAGAAATATTCTCCAAGTAATTCCTGTAGAGAGTCTCTAAGAGCGTCAAGATGTGTCATTGCTGATAGCCTACACATTTTACATTGCTTGATTGATGGTTAATGAGATTTTTCCACTTATCAAAAAAATAATGGTCCAAAGATCTTTTTCAATATATTTCCAGGATTGTTCAAAGATAGGAACTATTGTTCACAATTTATTACTCATAATTTCTATTATTTCATCCATAGATATTTTTTCAATAGACATTTACAAAGTTACTCAAGAAAACAAGCTGAAAAAAGAGAAAAAAAGAACAATAAAATAAACAAAAAAAAAAAAGTGACTGCAAACATTTTTTATTAGCTCTCAAGCTAAAGTCATAGTGTCTCATAAATTGAATATGTTAACTTTCTTTCAAACGTGGAGATGAAAATACTTGTCAGGTACTGTTACTATTGCCAAAATGGTTTCTTTGGCTCATGATCAGGCGATTGCTCTCCCATCCGACTTTCTAGATTCCCTTCGTCCAAAGGATGATGGATCTCACGCTGTTATGATCTTGGCTCCTTCAACTAAAATTATTCGGATAATTCCAACTAAAAGCCCTGAAGTTTTGAAAGTAGCTATTGAAATTGGTGAATTAAGTCCCGATTTCCTTCAAGAACTGGGTGTTGTGTTCATGCGTTCAAAGATAAAAACGCTATATTCTACAGGGCTTTGTTTTACGCAAGATACTTGCGTATATGAAGGATATATCGATGTTAGCGATGTGAACCTTCCTCAAGATCAATTGAAGAGTGAACTCTCTAGTATAAAGGGCGTTTCTAAGGTCAGTATTGATCTTTTGAAAGCTCCTTAGACAGCTGTTACTCTGAGATGGCTTATCAGATGCCATCTCATCTCAGTTCAAGTTAGATGGGAATCAAGGTTACCTCATTTTTTTGTTCATAATTTCATCTTATTCCCAACAAATTATCCAATTAATTGCCAAAATAAGTTTTCTTTCTTTATTACTCCTCTATTTATCAATTTTTTTTTCTTTTTAGCGAAAAATTACTCCTCGGAATAAAAATAATATCAATTTCTTAATTGATTTTTAGAATAAAGCCACTTTGGCTACATTTGCCTAAGTATATTTATTTCAACTGCCTTTCAAATCGTTTAAGCAATTTAAAACAATTAGAAGCTAAATTGATTGAAAAAAATTTTACATATCAGAGGTTTTTTTTCCTCAATTTGAAAAGGTTGAATAATATCAATTTTCATGCAGAAACTCCTCAATATTACTATTATCAAAGTTATTTTGCTTGAAATCATGGTAGGAGTTATTAAAGATGGGCCAAAAGACCCAGCGGGAAATAAGTTTACTGATGCACCCTGCACGTCGTCGTATATACTCAATCGTCTGCGAAAGTCCAGGAACATACTTTCAACAAATTGCAGAATCTCTTGAAATTCCTCCAGGCACTCTAGCTTGGCATCTAAAAAAACTCGAGGAAGACGGTCTTCTTGGCACTCTCAAATATGGGGGGAAAAGGATTTTTTATCCTGTTGCTCTCCGATCCCCCGAGATTGAAAGGATTTATTATGCAATTAAAGGCGAAACAGCCCGAAAGATCTTTTTATACGTTTTAAATTCACCTGGCAAGATGCAAATTGAGATTGCTCAAGCGCTTGATCTTCATCATGATACTATTCGATATCATTTAGCAGCATTGGAAGAAGTTAAACTTGTAGAGCTGATTCGTCACGGACGAACTGTAAGAGTCATGAAAGGATCTGCCGCAATTCGACTCCAAGAAGGATCTGTGAATTACATTACTGATGCATTTGTTAATTTTCTTACAAACAAACTCGTGGATGGGTGTCTTCATCCAGAAGTCGTTCAAAGGACTAGTGACCGCTTAGTTTTACGTATAGAATGTCCTGTTGGTGAAGATATTCTAATGACTATAGATTTAACAGATTGGAAGCTCGAAGAAACTCTAGAATTTTAAAAAAAAAAAGACAGGAATCATTAACTACCGAAAAGGAACATTCCACAAAGCATCGCAATAATTCCTATGAAAATCGATACTGGTAACCCTGGAAGTGCTTTTTTTCTTTCTAGAAATCGAAAAGTAATGTAGGCGCCAATTAGAATTCCAATCGATGTTAATAACATAGTATATAATCCATATAACGCTGAATGGCCTATAAGCAGGGAGTAAAAAGCAAAATCACCAAGCCCTATAGTTATTGATTCAGTTTGATACACTGGTAACCCAGGTATAAGCGAAAATGTAACATATTCCCTTTTTTCTTCTATACGAGAAGTATCTACTTCTTCTTTAGAAGTTCCAGCCTCATTTTGAGCTTGTAGTTGTTGTTCCGCTTGAATTCTTCGCTGCTCTTCTAGTTGTTCTTGCATTTTCTGAGCTTGTTTGTCACTCTCTTCAATAATTCCTTTTATAGGACCTCGAAAAACTGCGTATATGTCATATAGTGCTAATGCTATTAGGACTAACAAAGTGGACCATAGCGGAAAATGGAGTCCGAGGAATGCTCCAAGACCAGCCCCAAAACTTATTAAAAGAGCGTTTCTGATTCTTTGACCAAACTTTTCCATCCCAATACCAATAAATCCAGCAATTGCATACAGAAAAGTACCTAAGAAGACTATACTAAAGAAAATACTATCTTGCGCAAAATATTCCGCGACATTCTCTACTACGAATTGTAAATGATAAAGAAAATACCAGAACGTAATAGCAATGAAATAATATCCAAAGCTAAGACAAGCTAAGGAAATTAAAAACGCAAAAACACTTTGTAAGATATTTGCCATCCCTGATCTTATCAAAAAAAGGATCAGAAAACCACCAAATAAAACAATAAAAACATAAATCAAAGCATTTAATAGTGCAGTTTCTGCTTCATTACCCTCTTCTTCCTCAACTGGGGTAACTGAAACTTTTTCTGGTTTTTCTGCCTTAATAACTGGAAAAATTTGAATATTACCGGTTGTTGACACTAAACCTCTTATCTCAAAGCAGTTTCCAGGTTCAAAGACCTTATCCTCAATTGTAGCATTAGAATTTTCAATAAGGAAGTCATCAAAAATATTTACTCCTTTCTCTGCATCAAATTCTTCAAGTAAATCTTCAAAAGGGTCATTAGTAAATTCTAAGTTGTCCAATCTCAAAGGAGATGGGAGTCCTGTTTCATTAAATGCCAGTACAGTTAAATCTGTTATTTGGTGTATCCCAAGGTCTTCTGTTATATCTACCTCAAAGGAATGCCATTCTGTTCCAAGCCATTCATATTCTATTAATGGATCTGAAGAATTAGTAAAGAATCCAAGTTCATCTCTTAATATAATAACACCTTGTTTTGAAGTGTTATTTAATGTGATAGCTCCGACCTTAAGGGAATTATCCATTTGAAATTCAAATTTTAAAATAATATGTACATCAATATCAGCTAAAGTTGGATCCACTTGCATAGCTATTGATGAGAGTCCTCCTGCTAACACTGCTACAATGATAATTGGAGCTATAAATGCAATTAGTGGTGGTGGTGTGAAATCTTCTTCACTTAAAGGAGGTTCTGCGCTCATCAATTAAGCCCCTTGTCCAAGAATAAAATAAAGACGGTTTGCTTCATAATTGAGCTAATTTTCAAAGCGTGCTAAATAAAATACCTTATCGAAGGTTTTCACAAATGCTATCAGATTTATTCATTTGTATTCACATGATATCCTCAACTAGCCCGTTGCCGTTGCTAGTCTCCATCGTGTCGGCTGTAACCCTACAGCCTCTATCCCATTAGCAAAAGCTTTTGGGAATGCTTTCTTAAGGATATTATATGCCCCATTGACATCCGCATTGATAATAATTCCTTGTCTTGATTGGAACAACCCCCTGCTAATTCTTTTTCCTAGATATTTATCATGGTGTGTTATTGATTCGTCATCTAAGAAAGAACACTTGGAAGTATGACTTTCCTCTTGCTTAATGACCGTTATTCCATGTTCTTCCGCTTTGTATGTTAATTGGTGAATAAATCTGTAGAATGGAATTGTCACAAAATTTTGGGTGTTCCGCTTACCGAGCTGACACTTCTGTTTCCAGTCTGGATTATATCCGATAATCACCGTCCCAATCTTTTTTTCTACACAGCAATCAATTACTTTCTTACTAACACGATGCAAATAGTCATTAATTTTCTTATTGCGCTTATTGGAAAGTTTTTGTATAGCTTTCCCTATCTTTATTCCCTGTCGGTCATAAATTGACTGAATCCTTGATCTTTCTTTGTTGTAGTATTGATTGGTAGACTTGACAACCCCGCCTTTAATAACAAATGGTTTAATGCCATTGTTATTTACCACAGTTACGAGATTGCTCACTCCTAAATCAATCGCAATAATTTTTTCTTTATTCAATGGTTCAGGATTAATTTCTTTGTTATAAACAATTTCTAGAATGTAATCCTTCCCTTTGGGAATTATCCTTACTTCTCGAAGATTGGTAGTGTCCACAAGCCTTGTTTGTATTTCTAAACCAACCTTCTTTGGAAATTTAAGGGTTTTTTCATTCAATCTAACCTGTTGGCTAGTAAAAACAAGAATAAACTCCTCATTCTTCGATTTATAACCCGGGAGATTAGATTTAGCCTTGAAATTATTTTTATCGTCCTTTCATTCTTTAATTGCTCTGAAGAATGATCTCCAATTCCTGTCAAGCAATTTTAGAACTTGTTGAGCTGTCTATGCTGGGAGTTGCTGATAATTGATTGATAATTTGACTAGGTGATATAGAGAATTATAGCGTATCCATTTACCCCTTGTGAAGAACTCTTGACGGATAAGGTAATTTCCTTCATTATAGAGGTTCTTGGAGAGATGA
>JAEOTI010000628.1 GCA_016839955.1 Candidatus Hodarchaeota archaeon
AGCAGCAGCAGAGTCTGTATCGTCAACAATGTAGATCCTTTCAATGGTTATCTTGTATGATGATTCCTCAATAGAATGATGAGGAGTCGCTGTAGAATGGGATCTGATTTTAGTAATAACCATTTCATCCTCAATTTGACTAATCAATGGAAAAAATAAAAGAATGATTAAAAACCTCACTAAAACTCGTTTATTTGCCACGACAAATCCCTCTTCTCATACTGTAGAAGCTTAAAAGCATTCTATTATTCGACTTTATCTAGCAGTAATGAAAGAAGTTGAATTAACTATTCAATGCCTTGAAAATACTATATTATCAACCTCTTATAAGTCTAATCATGCAACAGCTTGTATTACGATTGTTATACAATTCTTACAATAATCTCATTAAATTTATAAATTCATTAGAACTATATTATCATTTGTTTCTATATAGGTTCTATAAAGTACCATTATACAACTAATAAATCGGTGTATGTTAAGTATTTACTTATTATTGATACATTATTGATTTACTAATTATTTGGTTTAAAATATAATATTTTTAGTGAGTTTTTTCAATGTAAAGGACTCTCCACAAAGATGTGTCGCGTTGGAAAGCTATAATATTATTTTTTGACCTTTATTGTTTTTATTCTGGTACTCTTCTTTCGATCTAGAGCATTTAAATCTTCTACTGATCTTCATATAATTAACCACACAATTAATACCTTAAGCAATCTGTATTGGTATTCTCGACAATTTTTTGTTTGGTCACTCTCTTTTTAATTATAATCAATAGTTCTACAATGATAAAGGCGAATCCTAAATTTATTAGAATAATCATTAACATGAAAACACTCAATTCGATCAAACCTGCATCACTAAGAACCACTTCTTCTAAGGTAGATGTTCCATAACCTTGAGTCAATGAGGGAGTATCTGAATGTAGCATTTCATAAGGATCGAATGAGTTCTGTTTGATGGCATAAAAAAAATCGAAGAATCTGGTATCAGAAAAATTGAAGAAACCTGCTGTTGGATCTACTGGATGCCACAATCCTTCCTCGTCCATGAATTCTGCCCATTGATGCAAGTCCCAGAACAACGATGAATCCTGAATAAGACGGCCTGTGATCGTACGTGCTGGGATATTTATACTCCGACTTAGCGCAACAAACAGATGTGCATGATGCCGACATCTTCCTTTTCGAGTTTGATATATTAATGAAGCAATCTCTGGCAGATATGGATTGTCATCATATTCAAGATATTGCTTAACAAATCTATTCAACACCTTGGCCTTTTCACTGGTTGTTCTACAGTCTTGAGTTAGAGTATATGCTTTCTTTCTGAGAGTTTCATTATTAGAATCAATGCAAGGAGAAGGTTCAATCCATTTAGAAGAATTAATATCCTCATCAGAGAATGGAATTGATTGAGTTTTATAATGAGTAATTTTTATAACAAGAATAGAATTTTTAGTTATCCTTTCAAAAGAAAAATTGGCCCAATAACCACCGTATCCGTCAGATACTATAGGGATATGTATTTCTTCATTATTCAGAAGAATATGAACAATTGATTTATTAGGAATAGGACGGCCGAGAGGGAATAAAACGTAATTCTTAGAATAATTATTTCGATAGTAATCAACCTCCCAAAGTTCGATTGAGTATTTATTATTTATTACGATTCTTTCAGGAGGATTGGCTGACATACCAATGAATGAATACTCATAAAAAAAAGGAAATAACATAAATGATGCTCCAGAGAAAAAAATGAATATAAATACTAAGGACTTTTTCCTGTTCAAATTATGCTCTCTCATTCACTTATTATAACATTGGGACAATAATTCAGTTCTCCTTCTATAGGACGAATATTTAAGAATTATCTCTATAAAAATACTCTGAAAATGTAAAAAATAGCAGTCCAAAATCTGTATTCTTTTTATTTTGATTGAAAAGTTTCATGACTCTTCTATTTCAATAGGATTTCAATGCGGAGTTTTCCTAAATTCACTATACGTTTTCTTCCTCTTTTAACCAAAATTTCTTCTTCTTGTCTTTCTCTGATCCTATTTAATACAGATAAACAAACCTTCTGGGATTTTGATCTATCTAAGACTTCTTTCAAGATTTTAAAATCAAGTTGTGTAATGTCAAACGGATTTTTCCCAAGGTTAATTGGAAAACTCAATGAAGTAACAATAATTCCGAGGACTTTAATATCCGTAATAAAGTAATTTTGATTAAAAAATGATCGATATTTCTCTATAATCTCCAAGACAATCTCCAATTGCTTTTTTCCTTTCTTTATTTTTGTAAGATATGATGTTCGGCTTCGTGATGATGTACTCTTGCATTGTATCAAAATTAACTGATTTATAGACTGTCCGATAAGATCAACATCACCTTTCCCCTTTGTATAACTCTGAATCACTTCCATGAAGTCTATTAATTTAGAATTGGTCCATACTTCGTAACCGCTTTGAGTAAAAAGCTCTTTTACTTTTACTTCTAGTAAAGATCCCTTTGTTCCATCCTCCTCATATATTCTGTGAATTAGGTTTTCGAGAATTAAGTTATAGGTTCCCCCCCACAAATATGGTAAAATAATCCATTTTTTTTCTTCCTTAGCATCTATACAGGGAAAAAATGGACAGAATTCCAGAAACCAATTCTCTTTTAATTTTCTGAACATTTCATTTAAGATTTCCCCGTAATACAAACTTTTTTCTGGTTTAGAGTGAAATAAAATGAATAATTCGATTAACTCGTGTTCGGAAAAATTTGGTATCCA
>JAEOTI010000087.1 GCA_016839955.1 Candidatus Hodarchaeota archaeon
GATCCCTTCCAGTTTTGAATATCAAAACTTCAGGGATTGTTGCATTTGTTATATCACTTGAAATCGGATCAACTATTCGAATTTACAATTTTACTTCAACTGGAGAGTTAATTCATGGACAGACATACCATAACAAAGAACGTTTAGGAGTAGAGAAACTTCTTACACGTAGTACGAAATTAGTTTATAAACTTCCTTTACCTAAAAAGACAGAACGACCGCTTATAAGGAAAATTAAAACATTTGAGGATGGATTGCACAAAAACATAAACAAAACTTCTCGTTTACTAGATAGGAAACCCCAAAGGACTTATAACATTTCTATTGGTGAAACAAGCAATGATTTTGAATTTGGATGTGAAATTACTAATGATGTAATTCGAATCCCAGAGGAAAAAATCAGTCATCCGTTATTAATGGAATGGATTACAACAGCGTGCTTTATACCTTCTCATTTTCTATCAAATCCCTTAATGGCTGATTTAACTTCATTTTTAACATTGAAAGCCTTAAAAAAAAGATATCATAAAGAGTTAGAAGTTGTATGGTATGAAGCAACAATCTCTAGAAATTCAATCTCAAAAGAATTTTTAAGAATACTAACTGACTCTCTAACAAATAGATCATCGGTAAAAAAGCTATTTGGAGTCCTTCATCAAATTAATCAGTGGCTTGATTTCCAAATCTCAGGTACTGCTTCTGAATCACTTCTTAATCACCTTCTCAAAGTAACTGAAGACTATTCAGCAACCAATCTAAGTAGTTTGTATTTTCAAATGGCAGCAGAAGTATCAGGAAATACCTCTAATGATTTATATCTTCGTGCTCTATTCTTGAATTACATTCATACTTCTGAAATTTCTTCAAATTTTGATTTTCCTCCATTATTTCTTCCTGTAATAGAAGCTATGAACTCTAGGCAAATAGTTTCCTTCTTAGATTTAATTAGAATAATAAAACAAAAAAAAGCACCCAGACTTCTTGAACTGCGAAATTTGGTCGTAGAAAAACTAATCGCAAGAACTTTGGAAATCAAAGTTGTGTCAAACGAAGAAGACAAATATCACATTGTAATCCAGAATACAAGTGATCTCCCTTTTACTAATCTCTTTGTTCATTCAAAACAAAAAAATAAATCCAATTCTCTTACTGATGAATTACCAGCAGGGAAGATTGTACATATCCCGTGGGTAGAAGAGACAAAGTCAAATGAAAGTTATTTCTTAAGATGTGAATCTCTAGAACTTCGAAAATGGGGAATTAACAAAACAATCTTTGATTTTGCTATCTAAGATTTTTTTCCATTTTTCTCAAATCAGCTGGTAGTTTATCAAGATCACGATAAAAATTTCCATAAATCACCATAAGAATAAGCATTGTTGTATTTATAACGACGTTAAATCTTACATCCGCGCTAGCAGTGGTAAAAAAAACCGCAGTAAACGCCCATAATGCAGTAATGAAAACAATTTTGAGTAAATGTCTTTTTACCCATTTTTTCTCAAGTTTTGATAAATTACCTGTAGAAATCACGATAGCTGCTAATAGTGAATTAACTAAAAATAATCCAATCCCAATAAAGAATTCTGCATAAATAATCCCTAATAAGACGATAAAAAGGACGTTCTTTGGAGGATCAGGATCAAAAAAGATCCACAGTAATAAAATACTCGCTAGAATACGTAACCACAGAATTAAAGTTTGATATGGAAATGGTTCTCTTTTCAAATCGGAAGTGGATGAAGGATGGGTATGATTACGAGTTGGATAATGGCGCCAAGAAATATGCTCCGCCTCCAGAAGTAGAACAGCCGCTATTCAGGGGGGTTCTCATTTTGAGCTTCTTTCTTAAGGCGATATCTTTGATACTTTATAAGAGGTACAACACTCAAAGCAAGCATAACGGATATTAAAGTAAAGCCTGGCAATAGATATTCCTCAACAATATATAGATAGAATAAATACTTTCAAAAGGATTTTCTTTCTTGCATTATCATGAGAGAGCAGAAAAAATCAGATGAAACGTTACTAACTGCTTTTTGTCTTTTCTAAATAATTGTTTTTTTTATAACCAGGTGTATTGAATTGAGTGTTGTTGGTGTAGTTAAGACCAGTCCCAAGACTTTTCAGGATGATGTAGATCGACTCCTTGAAGAAACAGATGCTTATACAGTTTTAGATCCTAAATATAGAACCATCATTAAACTAAATTTAAGTTGGTCAAAATATTTCCCATCATGCTCCACAAACCCCTACACCTTCGATTCAGTGCTGAATTCATTATTGAAAAAAGGATATCGCCCTAAAGACCTTGTATCTATTGAAAATCGAACTGTAGTAACAGATATTGAAACTGGCCTTCGATCCAATCATTGGAAACCAATTTTGAAAAAACACAACACACCTTTTGTCCCACTCACCCATACCAAATGGAAACGTGTCCAACTAAAACGAAAAACTATTGTGCTAGAACGAATGTTTGGACATATTGAGGTTCCAGAGGTCATTATCGGTGCCAATGTCCTTCATATGCCAACTATAAAGTGTGTTCATCCTGAAACTGAGATCTTTTTAGGTGATGGCTCCCTCATTACAATTTCAGATTTTGTAAATGAGATTCATTCAAAGAATAGTGCTTTAGTAACAGACGAGAACGAAATAGTTTCTCAATCAATCCAACCTGTGGTATCATTTGACAAAAAAACTCTAATAAATGAAAGTTATCAACAATGGAAAACTCCATCTCCCTCAGAAGTGTATATAATCAAAACAAAAACCGGGAGAGAGGTTGTTGTAAGCGGAAGTCATCCATTTCTAACACCTAAAGGTTATGTGAGTGCCCAATTTTTGAATAACGGGGATCGGATTGCTATTCCAAGAAAATTGAACATAGATGGAAAAGAGCAGGAACTTCCTCAAGTAAAGACTAAACAGATTGAAATAGAAGAAATTAATATTGAGAAAATCGAATTCAAAGATGGGAGAAAGTATTCTGCTGATGATCAGCAGAAAATAGTTCGATTATACCTTGATGGGAATACAGTAACACAAATTGCTGAAGAGAAAGAAATGTCTGATAGATATGTTTATCAGATTCTCAGAAATTATGATATACCTATCCGTTGGGTAAGACCTCCCTTTAAACCTCCAATTAAAACATCTGAACACTTTTGGGAATGGATGGGGTATTTTCTTTCCGAAGGTTACTCAGGGGATTCAAATAAATCAGTTCGATTTTGGTTTAGTAATACAAATGAAGATATTGTGGATAGATTTTGTTTACTTACGACAGAACTCTTTAATTTATCAGTTAAACGAAGAAAAAATAGAGAAAAAGATATGTACTTTGATTCAACTGAGTTTTCTAAATTTATGGTAGCACTAGGCCTTGAAAAATACATGAAATCTGAAAATAAAGCAGTTCCACGTCTTCTTTTTAAATGCACCAATGATGAAATTGCATCTTTCCTTGGTGCTTATTTTGACGGAGATGGTACTGTAGCCAAAGAGGGCGTAAGCATTACTACTAAAAGTAAAAGATTAGCTCTTGATCTTACATACCTCTTTCAAAGATTAGGAATTCTTTGTTTTCTCAAAGAAGTAACTCGTTGGGCTACAAATGTTAAAAATCCCAAACCACAGAAGTACTGGTTGGTAAGTATTTATGGCGACGAAGTAGTCAATTTTAATGATTCAATAAAACCGTTAATTGATTATAAACGAGAAAAAATTGAAAATTATGTAAAAAGACGACTTAAAAGCAAAAGACCTTCAAATTGGGACACAATACCCGTTGATCCTGATACTTTTAGACTTGTAAGAACAGGATTGGGTTTCTCACAAACATCTAGTGGAAAACCAAGTAGTGTAAATTCAATCGAGAATGGACATTCATTACCAACTAGACATGTAATGAAATATTTTGTTTCAAAATTTACAAAGAAAGATAGAGGTCAATTTTATGCAGAAATCGAACACCTAAGGTTTTTATGTTCAGACGAAATTGCATGGGATCATATAATTAAAATTGAAAAACAAAAATCAAATGTTCCTTTTCTTTTTGATTTATCTGTTAGTGAAACTAATTCATTCATAGGAAATGGATTAATACTTCATAATACCCATGGGCATACATTCATGACTGGGGCTTTAAAGAACGCCTTTGGAATGCTTCTTCGAACTATACGCCACCATGCACACCCCGTTATTCATGAGGTGCTTGTTGATCTACTTTTAGTACAAAAAGAATTATGTAAAGGATTATTTACTGTGACTGATGGAACAATCATAGGAGACGGCGCCGGACCTCGAACCATGATCCCTAGAGAAGGGAATATTCTTCTTGCTTCCTCCGATTTAGTTGCAGCAGATGCTATTCAATGTCAACTGATGGGCATAAACCCAAAGACTGTTCCTAAATTAACATTATCCCAAAAAAGAAATTTGGGTGTTGCTGACTTATCAAAGATTGAAATAGTCGGTGATTTTAAAACGATTGAGGATTTACCAATTACAAAGACAAGCACAGGAAAATCTCCAATAATTTATTTTGATCAGAAATTTCGAAGGAGTTTTATAGCCCCTCTTTTTCACTCGCCTTTAATGCATATTCCTATCTTTGCTTCTTTCTTCTATCATGATGTGCTTTGGTATCCACTCATAGGAAAAGGAATTATAAACAAATTCTTTTCAGAATCTCCCTGGGGTGACATGGTACAAAGTTATGAATCATAAATATTATTCAGATCTTTTTTTAACAGAATTAACCTGTTACTGGCTTTTCTACGCCTGATTCCGTTTTTGGAATGATTTGATTAAGTAACAGTATTACAACGACCGCTAAAAGCGAAACTACTAACATGTAGAGCATTCCTGCCGTTATTCCATAATTGTCCAGTAGGAATCCGAAGATAATAGGAGCTAGAGCGCCTGCAAATTGTCCGAGAGAAAAATTCAGACCGTATGCAACTGTTCGATATTCTGGTGGAACCATCTCAGCTAGAAGTGCTGCAAAATTTGAGGCAGCAAAGAAATATGTGCAAACAAAACAAAGATAGATAGCTATTCCTACCCATTCTTCGACATTTTCACCAGCAATAGCGAGTAGAAAACTGAATATTATCATTCCAAACCCAGAAATTAAGAGAATTCGAATTCTGCCATCCTCTAACCGATCTGACAACCGTCCCCCAAAAAAAGCACTAATAGCTCCGAGTAATAGGATCACACTACTAATGAAACCAGCTTCACTTTTGGTTAATCCATAGAAGTCGTTCATTAGGGTTACTGTGAAAAAAGTCACAGTTCGAAATACTGTTGATCTGCATGCTGCTAAGACCAATGTGATGAGCAATGGTATACTAAAAACTGCTAACAACAACGATTGACTTTTATTGGATAGACTGTTGGTTTTAGGAAGTCCATTATTCATGCGTGACGAATTTATATCAATAAGGGCTTTTCCAACACCAATTAGTAATATACTACAAAGAGGTACAATTATAACACAAATTGCTCCACAAACATATAATGTTTCACGCCAACCTATGAAATTAGAAGATGCCACAAGTAGAAAAGGTGCTAACCCCGTTGCCACTGTACCAGCGCCTTGATTTATTGAAAGTGCTTCACCTTTTTTCTCTTCATAAAAATGGGAAACCATTGCAAATCCTGGAGGATGATAGGCAGCTCCACCGCATCCTAGGCAAATGCTTGCAATAATTAGTCCAGACTTTGATCCTGCTGTTCCCATTAATACGGTTGCCAATCCCATAATGACCAATCCTGTCAACATGACATATGATTCCTTGCCTAAAGGTGTGCGCCCTGAGAACGGCGTTCCTGCAACCATGAGGAGAGTCGGAATGGCTGCAATTAAACCAATCTCGCCATAATTCATAGAAATATCTTCTCGGATAAATATAACAACGCTAGGGAAGGCATAGAGAGTGATATGGTTTAGAGCATGAATTATTGAAGTAGCGAGTAACATTCGTCTTCGAGGATTCATTTTTTTTTGACGATTCATGACAGAATTTCGCCTAAATCTTTACAAGAAGCTTCCATTACACAACTTATGGTAAAGCTTTGTAAAGGCTGAGTTTTTGGAAAAGACAAATTCATTATTTTTGGATGATTCACGACTTAATACTTATCTATACTAAGATAGTATATAATACAGTGGTTGATGCTTTGATGTCCTCAAGAACCTTAGAACCAAGTAAAATTCAACAGATGAAGGACCTTATTCAAAATCCGATGGTTGCATATCAACAAATTCAGCAAGTAGAAAATAAACCTGTGATTGGTTATTTTACAGATCTCGTTCCTTTTGAAATCATTAGTGCTGTTGGCGCTCACCCTACTAGAATTCTTTCAAACGCCAATTCTGATGAGCCCCTTGATTCAATGGTCCAAACCTATTGTTGTTCATATATGAGGAACTTTCTAAGTCAATCACAAGCGATTAATCTCAAAGAGACTTTGAGTGGGATCATTTTCACTGATAATTTCTGTGATTCACTTCAAAGTATGGCAGATATTTTCCAACATGTTTTTCCCGATATTCCTACTTTAATTCTACCACAACCTGTCTCAAAATCTAGTCCGAATTCTGAAAAGTACTATCATGCTACTTTAAATGAGTTATTTAACAATTTAAAAGAGATCACTAAAGAAAAACCAGACCAACAGAGTCTTCAAGAGCAAATAAATTATTATCAGAACATCCGTGAAATGCAAACAGATTTAGAGTCGATTTATTATTCTAAACATGAAGATATTAAATTCAGTGATTTTTTTACCTGTATTCTTGCAAAAGAAGTACTTTCTAGAGAGAAATACCAAAAATTTCTAAATAAAATCATCGAAAGTTGGAAAACTCTACCTACAAATGAAAGTTCTAGTAAAGCACGCATAATTGTTGTGGGAGGGATGTTCAGTGATGTTGATGTGTTTGACGTTATTGAGGATGGAGAATCTTCTATTGTTGGTGAATTATTATTAAATGGTCGAAGAGATTACATGATGCGCATTTCATCTCTTGATAGTCCAATGAAGTCCTTAAGTCAAGCGTATCTCACTAAAATTCCTTCATCAACGAGATATGACCTTTCATTGAAAAATAATGAACTTTTGAAACTGATAAAAGATAGAAAAGCGAATGGAGTAATCCATCTCAATTGGAAGTTTTGTGATCCTGATGCTTTTGAAGCAGTAATAATCAAAAAGGTATTGGAGAAAGAAAATATACCCTTTCTTATGCTCGAAACTGATCCTCAACAATCAAATCTGGAACAATTAAAAACCAGAAGTCAAGCCTTTATTGAAATGTTGGAAGCGAGTTAAATGTCAAAAGAACGTGCTTATAGAAAGCTCAAATCAAATAAGGATCTTAGAGGTTTAATAGCAAGTTATTATCGAAATCTAAACTCCTTCCAAAAATTCCCTTTCTGAAACCTAAAATTGCTTGGGTTACGAGTGGATTTCCTGTAGAACCGCTAGTTGCAATGGATATTCTCCCATTATATCCTGAGAATTATGGAGCAATAGTTGGGGCTGATAAAAAAAGTGGTGTTGTTCTTTGTGAGGTAGCAGAAACACAGGGTTGGTCTCAAGATCTTTGTTCATATGCTCGTTCTTCATTAGGCTCTATTTATGAACCGAAAATAAGCCCAATGAAAGGTTTAAGTAAACCAGATGTTCTGATGTGTGGAAATAATATCTGTGGAACGGTTCTAAAATGGTACGAAGCTGTTGCTCATTATTACCATGTTCCTTTGTTCGTGTTTGATACACCCCCAGTGAGGGAGAAATTTGTGTCTTATCAGAAGGAATACGTCCTCAATCAAATTACTGACATGATTACTTTCCTCGAACAACATACTGGTAAAAAATTCCACGAAGATCGATTAGTGGAAGTTGCTAACCTTTCTAATGAGGCTGTAAAGTTATGGACGAGTGTTTTGTACGAATGTAAAGCCAAACCAAGTCCTCTCAACTGTGCAGATCGATTTCTTGCAATGGCCGCGATTGTAACCCGAAGAGGAACAAAGGAAGCCGTAAAATTTTATCAGAGATTATTAGTAGAGGTGAAAGACCGCGTTGCAAATGGAATTGGTGCTATTCGGGACGAGAAGATCCGTTTATTATGGGATAATATTCCGATCTGGTTTTCACTGTATTCTTTCTTTAACCCATTAGCAGAAAAGGGAGTTTCTTTCCCAGCAGATACCTATACTCACGCGTGGTCTGGTGAATTTGCTAGTGATCCATTCGAAGCCATTGCAGATATGTATTCTACTATTTATTTAAACAGAACACTTGATCATAAGATTAACTTAATGATTAAACTAATCAAGGAATTTCAACTTGATGGATTCATTTTACACTCTGACCGAAGCTGTAAACGTTACTCCCTTGGTCAACCAATTAGTAAAAAGAAAATTCAAGAAGAAACTGGGGTTCCAGGTATCATAATAGAAGCAGATATGGTCGATAATCGAGCTTATTCTGCAGAACAAGTAAATACTCGTGTGGAAGGATTGTTAGAAATTATCTCCTAAAATTTGAATTTTAAATGGGTTTGAACATTGAACAGCCAAAATTATTTTGCAGGGATTGATATAGGAAGCAACACTACAAAAGCAATTATAATCAAAGATTCCAAAATCATAGGACATGCCATAGCAAAAACGGGGGCTTCTCCAAAAGATACAATGGCACAAGTTTTCCAAAATGCTTTGAATAAAGCAAATATTGATGAATCTGAAGTGATTGCAACAGTATCAACTGGATACGGTAGAAAACTAGCAAAGGTAGCTCAAAAACAAATCACTGAAATCAGTTGTTTTGCTCGGGGCGCTTATGAATTGAATCCAAAAACACGAACTATTATCGACATTGGCGGTCAAGATTCGAAAGCAATCCGCATTGGTCCTAATGGCAATGTTATAGATTTTGAAATGAATGACAAATGCTCCGCTGGAACTGGTAAATTTCTTGAGGTAATGGCGAGAACCCTCGAGATTGACATCTCAGAAATGGGGAAAATAGTGGTAGAATCAAACGGGATTGTTCAAATCAGTAGTACTTGTACAGTTTTTGCTGAATCAGAAGTAATTTCAAGACTATCTGAAGGAGTATCAAAAGATCATATTCTTGCTGGACTGCACAAAAGTATGACATCAAAAGTTGTAGGCTTAGTTAAGCGTATAGGTGTTGAACAAGAGGTCTTGATGGCGGGTGGCGTAGCTTACAACAGTGGAATTGTTCATTATCTCTCGGAACTTTTATCTACTAAAATTCGAGTAGCAGATGATCCGCAATTAGTTGGAGCTTATGGTGCAGCGTTGTTGGCCCGAGAAAAAACTTAATTTATTTTTAACATCGTATAGGAATAGATTGGAGTTTATTTTTCGTTGATTAAGTTTTATATTTATTAGAAAGGCTCAAAACTCATTTCATCAATAGTAATTGATGATGATGTCCAACCCCATTCCCTATAAACATAGTTTGAAATGATGGGTTCACATTGTTTCAGTATTGGGTTCCAGATACCGAATGTACAATTATTTGCATCAATAATATCTGCGTATAAAGTGATTCGGTCACTCGTATCTGAGTACCCCGTTGTAATATTGTAATCAGAGTACTCTGAGTAATAATTCTGATTGTTACTAAAAATCATTCCATAATGAAGTGTTCCAGACGTTGGAAGAAACATTTGCCAGCAGATCGCTAATCTTAGGTTTTCATCTCGGTTATCGTCAGAAACTCTGATATAATAAAATAAATCGTCGTCATAATAGGTATTAATAAACGCAATATTGCTATGAGTATCTGTAGAGCTTGTATAGAATAAATCCCAAAGAGAATATTCGATTATGAAAGTTTCAGGAAGAATATAGGAATATTCTTTGATTATGAATTGGGGGTGAGAGTCTTGTTCTTCCAGTTGTATATCTCTCATAAGATAGCCTGCTGGAGCCGCCAGTGCTATTGCTGCAATTAAACTTCCAAAAAAAATTGAATTATCCATTATCATGTCTCCAACTAAATTTTCTACATCTAAATTAAGAGGAAATATTTGAGGATTACTTTTGAGATATTTGTTTTTATGTCCAAGAGGGACAATGGTTCACATTTTTATTTTTGACCACTTAATTTCTCCTTACTAGAAGAAAAGAACAAACATAACTATTTAGCAAATAAAATAGAAAAAAAAGAAAAAAAGGAGATTTGGTAGTCAAACCTTAGGCTTTTTCTTCCTCTTCTCTTTTTAGTTCACGGCGTAGGACCTTACCAATTGGTGACAACGGTAAATCTTTTCGAAACTCAACATAATCCTCGTTAAAAGGTCGCTTATACTTTACCAGATTTTTCTCACAAAGATCCATAATTTCCTGTTTTGTCAGTTCTTCTTCCGGTTTAGGAACAATGAAAACCTTTACAGTTTCACCAACCTTCGGATGAGGAACTCCTATGGCTGCAGCCATTGAAACTTTGGGGTGTTCAACTAGAACGTCTTCAATTTCTCTAGGATAGGCTTTGAATCCACCAACATCAATCATATCTTTTTTGCGATCAGTTATTTGGAAATACCCATCCTCATCGTGTTTTCCAATATCTCCGGTTAAGAAATACCTTTTTCCATTAATCTCTCGCATTACATTCTTTGTTTCATCCGGTTTTTTGTAATATCCCTGCATGACCTGTGGTCCTGATATTGCAATTTCGCCTTCTTCATTGGGTCCTAAAGTTTTGGTTCCTGTCTCAATGTCCAGTATTACTACATCCGTACTTGGAAAGGGTATACCAATCCCCTCTTTCTTCAATGGTTTATCACTACCAGGTGCTGGAGCCATGGGATTACCAGTACCAATTGGTGAAGTTTCTGTAAGACCATAACCTTCAATCATATTAACTCCAGTGACTTTTTCAAATTCTTCTAACACTGCAAAGGGTAATGGCGCTGCTCCAGATACTGCAATTCGGAGTGATGTCAAATCGAATTCAGAGAGCTTGGGATGATTAAGGAGAGCCATATATAGTGAAGGAACGGCACAAAAAGATTCACATTTGTATTTTTCAAGTAGTTCAAGGATTTTAGTAAACTTATCTTCTCTTGGATCAAGCATTAACACACAAAGTCCAGCGAGTTTAATTGCCACATTCATAGCTGTTGTGGCGCCAAAGCTATGATAAAATGGTAATGATCCCATACCTACAGTTTTTCCGACTTCCAAAGGTGGATTGAACCATTTTTGACCTTGTAATAAATTCGCTAGAAGGTTTTTATGCAATAAAACCGCTCCTTTGGGAGTTCCAGTAGTACCACCAGTGAACATTATTACTGCAATTTTGTTATCTTTCAGTTCAATTTGAGGTCGGCCTTCAGGAGAGTATTTTGTGAGAACTTCATGCATATAAGTGTCTCTAGAATCCTTTTTACTTACTTTACCTACAATGGGTGCTAAAATTGCCTTAATTTTCTTTAGATAAGGTTTTACACTAGCTACCACGATGAACTCTAGTGGAGTTTTTCCTGTGTCCCGGGCAGCTTTACATGTTTCATAGGGTCTCGCAGCGGGTGTAATCATATCTGCACAAACAATACCTTTTGTTTCACTTTGGATTAACTGTTCAGTAAGTTCTGGTTCAGGGTATTGAAAGTTTAAGGAGACTACAGTTGCACCTGCTTTCAAAATTCCATAATATGCAATTACAAATTCGATCATATTTGGGAGAAAAACCGCAATCTTATCCCCAGGTTTAACACCTTTATCAACAAGAAAGGCTGAAAATTTGTCTGTTGCCTCTCCAAGCTCCTGATAATTCATTTTTGTAATTTTATCAAAGTTTCCAGATTCTAACACTAAAGCAGGTCGATCTGGATACTTTTTTACGGTCTCATCAAGAATTGAGAATAAAGGTACATCTGGAATATCAATGGTTTTGGGTACACCTACTGGCCACTTAGATATTTGATCAGGGCTAACCATTTTTGATTTCACCTTCTATGTATCTACTTTCCAAAAAATAAAGTATAATCTGCATTTGAAAGTATCTTTTCTATTCTCCTGTTCTGAGTTTATTTATCTTTCACTAAGCATTGAAAAGAAACTTAGATATAATTCAATAGATTCAAAGGGAGAGACGGTAAAACATCTGATAAAAAGTATTTTCGATAGGAAGAGTCTTTGAATAAAACCTTATTTTCTAGTAAACACAAACTTTCCTACAGCTGAGGATGCCTGTTGATCTCTGAAGAAACTCGATCAAAGATTAAAAAGGGTTCTAAGGTGACACCTTCGATCCTTGATGATCTTCTCAACATTGAAGCTGTGGTCGTAATTCGTCGACAAGAAGGCATTTGTATTTATGATAAATGGGTTGGCCTTATTGAAGTTGATGGCCAATTATTTTCAGGACTAGTAAGTGCGATATCAGCAATGATTGGAGAAATCGCTGGGGGAAAGGGAGATGTCAGAGATCGTCATTCGTTTTTGGAATTTTCTCAAGCTGCTGGTGATGAAGATCTAGTCGTTTGGACCGTGCTTGGAAAACGTGTGGCAATTGCTGTTATTCTTAAACGAAAATCATCTAAAGACTTTCGGAGAATCCTTGCTTCTCTAGTTTATGAATATGAATCTGTTTTAGAAGAAGAGCTTGTGAAATTCACAGGTTTTCTTGGTGAAATAAAACAGAAATCGGAAGAATTAATTCTTTCCCGACTTCATTTCGATTTCTTGCAACCTATACGTCTTATTACATCTTTAGATAATTGTCCGAAGTCTTGTCAACAAGTTGCAAGAGTTATAGCAGAAGAACAACGTCCTCTCGCTTCTTCCGAAGGAATTTTTCTTCGAGAACTCGTTTCAACAGCAGTGAGAGTATTGGGAGACGTATCTTACAAAGAAATTTTGCAGCAAGTCATACAGCTTTTTGAGAAAAAACTAGTAGGGCCTGCTGAAGAATTGGGAAAACAAGCAAAGCTTGATCTTGCAATTGAGGCAATTGATGAAGTTTTGGAAGAAGATGAAGAAATTACTGAACTAATTCATGGACCACCTTTTGAAGCTGAGAAAGTAATAGAACCATCTTTAGATGAACTGGAAGTTGAAGAACCCATTTCTGCTCCTTCGCTTAAACTTGTTCAGCTTGAAGAAGAATTCGAGAGAAATTCAGATACTAAAGATGATACGCAAGTTTCTATTCAAATAGAAAAAGGAATAATTTCAACAGAAGATGTTTTAAAAATACTTGAAGAACAAAAGACTCCTGATGTTCCCATAGAACTTGCAAAGGATATTTTAAAACGTGAACTCACTTTTTCAGGAAAAAGTGGAGAAGTCTTCCATTCTGAAGTATCTCAAATGGAATTAAATCAAATAAAAGCCTTAGTTAGTGAGTTAATTATTCTTGAAGTGTCGAGAAACGCATTGAATGGTCCCATGTTTGATACTAAAAAGGAAAATACAATTCTAAGGTTCTCTGCCTCGAAAATTGATAAAACTCAAGCCCTTTTACTAATGGCAAACGTTTCCTAAAAGGAATATGATTCTCAATCTAGAGTTTTAGAATTCTACTAACCAAGTCCCCCTGGAGGACCATATTGGGTGTTTTTCTTTAAATAAACTTCTATGAGGTCCCCAAGAGTCTTAAAGGCTTCATCAACATTAGCTCCAGTTTTAGCACTTGTATCATAATAATGGGTTTCTGCTCCAAACTCTATACACTGGGTCTGTAAGGTTTGAGAAAATTTATCTCCTTCTGATCCAGGAACGAGTGAATTTGAAGGTATTTGGTCTTGGAGATCCGCTTTATTTCCTAATGTAACAATGGGTCTAGGACCCGCTCCATTCTTTGACCAAAATTCCTGAATCCATTTTTCAAGATTTTCTAATGTCGCAGGTCGAGTCACATCATATACTGCGATAGCCCCCATACACCCTTTATAATACAAGCTTCGGACTGTATCGAAGTGAGGTTGCCCAGCTAGATCCCAGATTTGAAATCTAATTGTTCTTCCTGAAGTAAGAGTGACGTTCTTAACAGCAAAATCAGCCCCAATCGTAAGATAGTAGGATTTTTCAAATTGTTCTCCCATGAAACGTCGTTTAAGAGAACTTTTTCCTACAGCGCCATCTCCCAGAAGACAAATTTTAATCACGAGTATCATAACGACTCGACTCGTCGATTGTATTTTTTTTTAGGACTTTAAACGATTCTTACTGTTTAAAAAGGTAAGATTATGGTTCATTGAAAAGGTATTCTTTTGTAACGTTTTTTTAATTTAATTTCTTACAATATGTTAAAAATTCAAAAAACCACTGGAATTTCCTTACTTATTTCTATTGAATCTTGGGAGATTGACACAGAATATGCTTTCATCTTAACTCCAGCTTTTTTTGCCCTCTGTAATGCTACTGCAAAGTTCGGATCTGTTTCTTTATTTGGTGAAAGTTTGCTACAATCCTCTCTCATGACTAAAAATATTACCATTGTTTCATATCCGTTTTGACTAGCATCAACTAATTCATTTACATGTCTAGTTCCTCTAATGGTTGGAGCATCAGGGAATAGAGCGATTCCTTCGATGTTGAGTGTCACAGATTTAACTTCAATAAAGACTTTCTTTCCATTTGGTTTGACCACAAGAAAATCAAAACGGCTAGAACCATACTTCTGTTCTGAAAAAACCTTAGATTGGGGTAAAACTTCATTTTTCTCAATAGCTTCTTTTACTACTTGGTTTGCAAGTTGTGAATCAATGATGACTAGCTGACCAGAATTAGTTTTTACTCCAAATAGATCATAATTTGTTTTTCTTGACGAATTTGATTCAATCGATCGAAGAATTACTGTTGTACCTTGGATCAATAGTTCCTTCATTCGTCCTGGAGATGGAACATGAACATAAGTTTCTTTACATTCCCCATCTACTCTTACTCGAGCTAAAAATCGATTTTCTCTGTGAACAAATGTTGCTGGTAAAAAAAAGCTATGGAATTTCATATTATATTCCGACTTAATGGAGATCAATTCGTTTTAGAATCATTTCATTACTTGAATCCTTTGAAAAATATTAACTTCAGTGAAAATAGAAGTGAATTTACAAAGAAAAAAATAAAAAAAAAGGAGAAGAACTTCTAAAGTTTTTTCTCCAGCCTATAGGAATGAGAATATTGTGTGTAACCCATTTTTCTGAAAGGTTTCAAACGAGGTGAATCAGGATAAAATGTGATATCCATGATGTCTATTCCGCGAGCTTTAACACGGTTCTCAATCTCCTGAACCAATAATGGTTCAATTTGTTGATGGTCACCGTGAGTTTGTCCTCCTCCGAAATACCCTTTCTCAGGTTTCTCTATTGGAGGAATAAAAGCACCAAAAAATCCTACAACTTCGCCATCTTTGACACCCACTATGAAAGTTTCAGGAGTATATTCGTCAGAATCCATGAAATCAATAAAATCTGCAGCTCGAAAGGGATCTTTTGCAGTAGGGTCATTTGGAGAAACAACTTCTTCAATATGTTTTAGATCTTCTTTTTGCATAGCCCTAACGGAGTAACCTTCAGGAAAAGTTACATCATTATGTTCTAGTGTTTTTTGATGGTTAAGGAATTCGATAATAACTTTGAAGTCTTTAGATTTAAAAAATTCAAGAATTTCTGGAGTATCTTTTCTAACAAATTGCCTTAAAGTCTTAGTGCCTTCGTCTCGACATTTTTTCTCAGCAGCATTGTATAATAAGTCACGGACACTAGAATCTGTTCCCTCTGCTAACCAAGGATAACCAAAACCTCGTTCATTTTTTTCTGTGTCCTTACCAGTTAATCCAAGGTATCCAACCATTTTATCACCTTCATAGGCATAAAATAATCGGGTTTTGTCAAAAGTCTCTTTCTGAAATCGCTTTATAGTATTTTCAACTTTTGATGGAAAAGAATTGGGGACAAGTTTTACTATCTCGGCATTATATATGCCTGTTTGGTCTTTAGCTAACTCTTCTAACCGATTTGGATCAAATTCTTTAATTTCCACGGGCATTAAGTTTTCCCTCAATTATCCATAGACTTTCATCTTGATCTAATAATCCTATTAAAGCGGCATTGAAAGTATAAAATAGTGCATTAAACTTACCAAAGTGAAAAATTGAAGTTGAGGGAAATTATTTGAAGACTTTTATTGCTTGGATGACGGTAAAAGACGCAGAAAAGATTGAAACGTACTTAAGAGCTCATTCTGAACACCTTGAATATTTAAAAACTAATAATCAGCTAATTATTAGTGGCCCGTTTCTTTATCCGAAGAAAAGTGGAGGAGTTATGATCTTCAAGGCCGAATCATTCGAAATAGCAAAAGAGATCATGGAAAAGGATCCTTTTATCAAACATGGTGTCGAGGATTACGATCTCAGGGAATTAAACATTAATATCCATATTGAACAAGATTGGATGTCCTACCATTAATCCAGTCCCATTACTGAGAAAGATAAATTCTCCGCTAATTAAATCCTGTTTTTATTCTAAAGTGGAAGTTTAATTCAACAAATCAAATCTTAAGGGACTCATTTCAAATGGGAATTCACCTTAAACAATTAAAGGAAGCAACATCACTTAGAAAATCCGGTGAATTTCTAAAGGCTTTGAAAATTTTAGAAGAATTAGAATCTATATTGAATATACAAGAAAGAAATGTAAGAATATCCTGCCTCAATGAATTGAGTCACTGTCTGTGGCAAATTGGTAAATCGAGAGAAGCTACAAAATGGGCACAAGAAGCCTTATTGATGAGTCAAACAGACCCACCTCTTCTTGAAGAACAAGCTAAGGCATTTAATAGTCTTGGTATAACCTGTTGGCAACTAGGAAATTTAGAAGAAGCTGAAAGTTATTTAAAAAAAACTTTTGAGATTAATAAACAATTAGGTCTTATTGGACCAATGTCACACACTTTAAACAATTTGGGTCTTGTTTTTTGGCAGAAAGCTGAATTAGAAAAAGCTGAGGAGTATTATAAACAAAGCTTATCCTTAAAAGAAGAATTAGGAGACAAAATCGATATTGCATATTCTTTGTCGAACTTAGGAATTGTTTATCGACAATCAGGGCGTTTAGATTCAGCTGAAGAGTGTTATAAAAGAAGTTTAGCCATATTTGAAGAATTAGGGAATCCACAAGAACTAGCTTCTTGTTTTATAAACCTTGGTACACTTTATTGTCAACGAGGGGAGTTAGATAAAGGTGAGGATTACCATAGACGAAGTTACAAAATTAGAAATAATCTAGGGAATAACCAAGATATTGCTAGGTCTTTAAGTTCATTAGCAAATGTTTTATGGAAACGAGGGAAGATTACTGAGGCTAAAGCTTACTTTAAACAATGCTTTGATATTAAGAGAACTATCGGCAATCAAAAAGATTTAGCTGATTCAATTTACTTATTCTTACATTTGTTATTAAATCAAGATGATACAATTGAATTTTCATCTTATCTTAATGAATTAGAAACTTTAGTTCAAACTTCAAAGCACCCTGTAGTTGAAGTAGAATTTCTAATTACAGATGGGCTACTAAAATTAAAAGATCATGAATTGGCGACCGCATTGGATCAAGCACAAAAAGCAAAGGTACTTTCGGAAAAATTATCTCATTTTGAGCTCCTCATTGATGCTAATAGATTTCTATTACAAATTTATTTGAAATTATATTCCTTTGAAGAGAATGAAATTCATCTGACAAATTTTAAGAACATTTTGAGGGAAACTGCATCAATCGCGAAAGAAAAACGTCTTCATGAAACTTACATCGAATCTATCTTACTTCAAGCATACCTTAATCAAGCCACATATTCTTTTGAACAAGCTATTGAGAGATTTAATGTAGCAGAAACACAAGCAAAAGAGCTTGGTTTGATTACATTAGCTAATCTGGCTATTTCTAGGTTAAATACTCTGAAAAAACAAATTAAGAAACTTAAACAGGCTCAGAAGGTTTCTCCACACGCTTATGAACAAACTCAACTTAAAGAAGTCATGGATTACCTGAAAAAAGTACAAGTAATGGGAATAGTAAAAGAATAAGAAAATAACTCTCTTTGATAGGTATTAGTGTCTGACTCATTATGGCAATAATTGGAAAAGGATCATTTTTACTGATATTAGAATGTACTAATTGTTCTAAAAAATATGATCCAGAGAATATACATCGGCTATGTACCTGTGGGAAGGTTTTATTCTCAAAATATGATTTAGAACAGGCTAAGGAAACGATAAATCCAAAAGATATGAAAAAACGAAGTTTTGATCTTTGGCGTTTCTTTGAAATTATGCCTGTAAGGAATCCAGATTTTCGGTTTACCCTGGGTGAAGGTTGGACACCCTTAATTCAATTAAAGAACATCGGTAATACACAAGGAATGAGTAATATTTTCCTTAAGGATGAAAGCCAAAATCCTACTGGGACGTTTAAAAGTCGTGGTCTCTGTGCAGCAGTCTCAAGGGGTGTAGAGCTCGGAATTAAGGATTTTGTGATCCCCACAGCGGGTAATGCGGGTGCTGCTTTAGCAGCTTATGCTGCTTGCGCAAATGTAGCAGCTCATATTTTCATGCCTGAAGATACCCCCCAATTAATACAAAAAGAAGTCCGTGTAATTGGAGCTGATATTAAAAAAGTTTCCGGACTTATATCAGATGCTGCACGAGAAGCTAACAAAGCAGCAAAGGAAAATCTATGGTTTGATGTTTCAACTTTGAAAGAACCTTACCGTGTCGAAGGAAAAAAAACGATGGGGTTTGAATTAGTAGAACAATTCGATTGGACAATCCCTGATGTTATAATCTATGGAACAGGCGGAGGTACTGGTCTAGTTGGAATGTGGAAAGCGTTTGATGAACTTGAAACCATTGGAATCATCGGATCTGAACGTCCCCGCATGATTTCTGTTCAATCATCGGGGTGTGCACCCATTGTAAAAGCCTTCAATGAGAATAGAAACAAAGCGGACCTTTGGGAATCTGCACAAACAATAGCATCTGGGTTACGAGTTCCTGCAGCGATAGGTGATTATCTGATTTTACAGACAATTCGTGAATCAAAAGGTACAGCAATTACGGTACATGATAAAGAGATAATTTCAGCAATGAAACTGTTCGCAAAGAAAGAAGGAGTCCTACTTGCTCCAGAAGCAGCAGCTACATATTCAGCGTTAGAAAACTTAAATGACACCGGTTTAATAGATAGAGATGAAGTAACAGTTTTGTTTGGAACTGGTTCAGGACTTCTCTATTCAGAACTATGGTGAACTATTAC